>JAVEEJ010000121.1 GCA_030840515.1 Frankiaceae bacterium
TCGACGTCGTCATCGAGGAACCCGAAGTCAGGTGTGCGCACCTCGTCCGGCCACAGCATCGTCTCGAGCACGAACACGCCCTCGCGGACCCGCATGGTCGCGAGCGACTCGCGGTTGCGCAGGGCGACCTTGACCAGCGCGACCTTCCCCGACTCGGCGAGCGCGTCGCGCAGCAGCACGTACGGCTTCACCGCGTTGGCCTCGGGCTCGAGGTAGTAGCTCTTGGCGAAGTAGATCGGGTCGACCTGCTCGAGCGGGACGAACTGGAGGACCTCGACGGACCGCGAGCTCGACAGGGGCAGGTCGGCGAAGTCCTCGTCGGTGAGCACGACGACCTCACCGGAGGACGTCTCCCAGCCCTTGGCGATGTCGGCGTACTGCACCTCTTCGTTGCAGACCTGGCAGACCCGCTTGTAGCGGATGCGCCCGCCGTCGGTCCTGTGCACCTGGTGGAACGAGACGTCACGCTCCTCCGTGGCGCTGTAGAGCTTGACCGGGATCGTGACCAGCCCGAAGGAGACCGAGCCCTTCCAGATGCTCCGCACGGTGCTCCTCCTACCCTCCTGGCCTGCGCGTACGCCGCGTGCACAGCCTCTCGCGATCTTGACACGTCCGCCAGACCGGGGCTGAGCCGGGCGCGCTTGGGTAGAGGATCCGATCATGGCGCTGCCCCCTCTCATCAAGCCGATGCTGGCGAGCAGCGGGGTGATGCCGACGGACGACGAGCGCTGGTCCTTCGAGTTCAAATGGGACGGGGTGCGGGCCGTCGTCTACATCGACCGCAGGTCGGTGAAGGCCATGACGCGCAACGACCGCGACGTCATCGCCGGCTACCCCGAGCTGCTCGACCTCGCGGAGTCGGTCGCGCCGCACCGCGTCGTACTCGATGGCGAGCTCGTCGCCATGGACGCGGCTGGGCGGCCGTCCTTCGGGCAGCTCCAGCAGCGGATGCACGTGACGAAGCCGGGACAGGTCGCGCTGCTGCGCCAGCAGGTGCCCGTCAGCTACCTCGTGTTCGACCTGCTGCACCTCGACGGGAAGTCGCTTCTCACCAAGCCGTGGACGGATCGCCGGGCCGCGCTGGAGGGTCTCGGCCTCACCGGACCGTCGTGGGCCGTGCCCCCGGTGTTCCCCGGGCCTGGCGCCGACGTCTTCGCCGCGGCCAAGACGCGCGGGCTCGAAGGAGTGGTCGCCAAGCGCAAGGACTCGCTCTACGAACCAGGCAAGCGCACGGGCTCGTGGGTCAAGGTCAAGCTCGAGCGGATGCAGGAGGTCCTCGTCGTGGGTTGGAAGCCCGGCGAGGGACGACGCGAAGGCACCATCGGCTCGCTGCTGCTCGGGGTGCACGACGACAGCGGCGGGCTTGTGTACGCCGGGCATGTGGGCACCGGCTTCAGCGATCGTGCGCTCGACGAGCTCAAGGCCCAGCTCGCTCCTCTCGCGCGGCCGGACTCCCCCACCGCCGACGAGGTCCCGCGCATGCACGCGCGCCACGCGAACTGGGTGCAGCCCACGGTGGTCGGAGAGGTCGTGTTCACGGAGTGGACCCGCGACGGCCGGATGCGGCACCCGGTGTGGCGCGGCCTGCGACCCGACAAGCAACCGGAGGAGGTCGTCCGTGAGCCCTAGCGGGACGAAGGTCGCGGTCGAGGTCGAGGGCCGTCAGCTGGTGCTGAGCAACCTCGAGAAGGTGCTCTACCCGGAGGTCGGCTTCAGCAAGGCCCAGGTCATCGACTACTACACGCGCATCGCGCCGGTGATGCTGCCGCACCTGCGCGGCAGGCCGGCGACGTTCAAGCGCTACCCCGACGGCGCGGAGGGCAAGTTCTTCTTCGAGAAGAACGCGCCGAAGCACAAGCCGGACTGGGTGCGCACCGTCGAGCTGGCGAGCCCGGGCTCGACGAAGAACCGCGAGACCATCGACTACGTCGTCATCGACGACCTGCCGACCTTGGTGTGGGCAGCGAACCTCGCCTCGCTCGAGCTGCACGTGCCGATGTGGCGGGTCGGTCCGCGGGGTGCGCCCAAGGGCGCGGACACGCTGGTCTTCGACCTCGACCCCGGGCCACCCGCCACCATCGTCGAGTGCTGTGCGGTGGCGCAGGTCCTGCGCGAGGCGCTGGCTGAGGATGGGCTGACCGGCTATCCCAAGACCTCCGGGTCGAAGGGCCTGCAGCTCTACGTCCCGGTGAAGCCGGTCGACCCGGAGCGCACCTGGTCCTATGCCAAGGAGCTTGCCCAGCGGCTCGAGCGCGAGCACCCATCGCTCATCGTGTTCAAGATGGAGAAGGCGCTCCGTCCGGGCAAGGTGCTCGTGGACTGGTCCCAGAACTCGCCGGCCAAGACCACTGTGGCGCCGTACTCGCTCCGCGCCCGTCCGCGGGCCACCGCCTCCACGCCCGTCACGTGGGACGAGGTCGAGGCATGCACGCGCCCCGAGGACCTGAGCTTCACCGCCGACGAGGTGCTCGAGCGGGTGGCAGCGCACGGGGACCTGCTCGCCCCCCTCCTGGAGGGTGGACCCCGCCTGCCCGGGTAGACGTAGCGTCGAGCAGCCCCCGACACCAGGAGGACCCGTGACCGACCCAGAGGCCCCCGCCGACGACGTTCTGGAGCAGCAGCAGCCCGCCTCCGGAGCCGAGGCGGTGGTGGGGGCGGGCGGCGAACTCGACTTGGAGGCCCCCGAGGCAGACGCCGCGCAGCAGGCGGCCGAGACCCGCCCGGAGCCGTCGTACTCGCCGCCTGACGAGCTCACGCTCGAAGCGGACCCCGCGGACGTATCGGACCAGGCGTCCGAGGTCGGGGTCGATGACGACGACTACCGCTGACCGGGGTTACTGGCGGGTAGTATCCGAGCCGAACGGCATCCGGGAGGCTCCATGAGCGACAGCGCAGCCCTCAGCGGCCCGCGCGGCCGTGGGGTGCGGCTGCCCCGCTTGGCGCGCCGCAAGCAGCTGCTGGGCGCGGCCCAGGAGGTCTTCGTCTCGCAGGGCTACCACGCCGCCGCGATGGACGAGATCGCCGACCGGGCCGGGGTCAGCAAGCCGGTGCTCTACCAGCACTTCCCCGGCAAGCTCGAGCTGTACGTGGCTCTCCTCGACCAGCACCACGACCAGCTCGTGGAGCAGGTGCGCCAGGGCCTGGCCTCCACCACCGACAACAAGCAGCGGGTGCGCAACACGATCGCCGCCTACTACGACTTCGTCGCCCGCGACGGCGAGGCGTTCCGGCTGGTGTTCGAGTCGGACCTGCGCAACGAGCCGCTCGTCGCAGAGCGAGTCGAGAAGACGCTGCACCTGTGCGCCGACGCCGTCGCCGCGACGATCGCCGCCGACACCGGCCTCTCGGCCGACGAGGCGCACCTGATGTCGGTCGCCCTCGGGGGTCTCGCCGAGGTCAGCGCCCGCTACTGGCTGACCAACGACCACCCCGTGCCGCGGGAGCGGGCCATCGAGCTCATCGCCGGGTTGGCCTGGCGTGGCATCGGCGGCTTCCCCCGGACCGGCTGAGCGCGGACGGGGCGCGCATACAGTGGCCAAGGCAACAGCACGACCGACCTCAGGAAGGGTGACCGTGGAGGTCAAGATCGGCGTTCAGTACAGCGCGCGCGAGCTCATCGTGGACAGCAACCAGACCGCGGCCGAGGTCCAGAAGGCCGTGCTCGAGGCGGTGTCCGCCGGTGACAGCGGCATCCTCGACCTGGTGGACGACCGCGGGCGGCGCATCCTGGTGCCGGTGAACAAGCTGACCTACGTCGAGATCGGCGAGCCCGAGTCGCGCAAGGTCGGGTTCGGCGGCTGAGCCCCGGCGGGTGCGCCGTACTCGCCGCACAGGCCGCACTTGTTTTCCGGTGTCGGCGCCCGCGACTCGCCGATGGCGATTGCCCCGCTGAGCGGGGCAATGCGTAAACCGGACACCTCACCGCTATTGCCCCGCCTGGCGGGGCAGTCGTCACGCGACTCGCGAAGGCCGGGCCCCCGGGGCGGCGGACCTCGACGCCCAGCGAGTACGGCGACCTAGGAGCTCAGGCCGAGCGAGGCCATCCGCCGGGTGTGGGCCTCGGTGAGCCGGGCGAACATCCGCCCCACGGCAGCGAGGTCACCCACGTGGCCGCCGACGTCGCCCACAATGAGCCGCGCCAGGTCGTCGCGGTCCACGGCAACCCGCTGCGCCTGGGTGAGCGCCTCCCCGACCAGCCGCCGCGCCCACAGCGCGAGCCTGCCGGCCATGCTCGGATCGGCTGCGATCGCAGCCTTGACGTGCTCGACGACGAACTCGGAGTGGCCGGTGTCGGCCAGCACCTCGGTGACGAGTGAGCGGGTCGGCTCGTCCACCAGGGCGGCGACCTCGCGGTAGAAGTCGACGGCGATCCCGTCGCCGACGTACGCCTTCACCAGCGACTCGATCCAGTCAGCTGGCGCGGTCTGGTCGTGGAAGTCGTCGAGCGGCTTCACGAACGGCGCCATCGCCTCTTCCGCGTCGACGCCGAGCTCGGTGTGCAGGTGCTCGCGCAACCGCCGGAAGTGGTGGAACTCCGCCGAGGCCATGCCCGCGAGCGCCGCTTTGGCGCCGATGGTGGGCGCCATCCGCGCGTCGAACGCGATCCGCTCGAAGGCGGTGAGCTCGGCATAGGCGAGTACGCCGCACAGGTCGACGACGGCCTGGTCGTAGTCGGCTCCCCGCCCGCTGCGCATGGCCGCGAGCCTAAGCCAGGTAAGGTGGTGACCGTGATCCGGCGTCGATGATCGGCTCACACGTCCCATCGCGGCCCGGCTGCGCGCCGGGCGCCGGTCGCCTGCGGACCTGACCCCTCAGCATCACGAGTGACAAGTCCGCAGTGCTCGACCCGCCCGCTGCTCACATCGCGGCCGCCCGTTGAAGGGCTTCACTGTGCCAACTTTTCGTGAGCTCGGGGCTCATCCCGACATCGCCGACGCCCTGGAGGCGCGCGGGATCGTCTCGGCGTTCGCCATCCAGGAGCTGACGCTCCCGCTCGCCCTCTCGGGCAGCGACCTGATCGGTCAGGCGCGCACCGGCACCGGCAAGACGCTGGGCTTCGGCGTGCCGATGCTGCAGCGCATCGACCTGCCGGGCGGCAGCAAGCCGCAGGGACTGGTCGTCGTGCCGACCCGCGAGCTGTGCATCCAGGTCGCCAGCGACCTCGCGCAGGCGGGCTCGGTCCTGGGCGTGCGCACCGAGGCGATCTACGGCGGGCGCTCCTACGAGCCGCAGCTCGAGGCCCTCAAGAAGGGTGTCGACATCGTGGTCGGGACCCCGGGACGGCTGCTCGACCTCGCCCGGCAGGGCTACCTCGACCTGTCGGCCATCCGGATGCTGGTGCTCGACGAGGCCGACGAGATGCTGGACCTCGGCTTCCTGCCCGACGTCGAGCGGATCCTCTCCCAGACCCCGGCGGGCCGGCAGACGATGCTGTTCTCGGCGACCATGCCGGGGCCGGTGATCGCGCTCTCGCGTCGTTACCTGACCCAACCCACGCACGTGCGCGCCGAGTCTCCGGATGAGAACCGCACGGTGCCCGAGACCCAGCAGCACGTCTTCCGCACGCACGCACTCGACAAGATCGAGGTGCTCGCGCGCATCCTGCAGTCCGAGGGCCGTGGCCTGACGATGGTGTTCTGCCGCACCAAGCGCACCTGCGACAAGGTCGCCGAGGAGCTGGCCAACCGTGGCTTCGCCTCCGGCGCCGTGCACGGCGACCTCGGTCAAGGGGCGCGAGAGCGCGCGTTGCGCGCCTTCCGCACCGGCAAGATCGACGTCCTCATCGCCACCGACGTGGCCGCCCGCGGAATCGACGTCCCGGATGTCACCCACGTCGTGAACTACCAGTGCCCCGAGGACGAGAAGACCTACCTGCACCGCATCGGCCGCACCGGCCGCGCGGGCGCCAGCGGCGTCGCGATCACGTTCGTCGACTGGGACGACATCGAGCGCTGGAAGATGATCAACACCGCGCTGGATCTCCCCTTCCCGGACCCGGCCGAGACCTACTCCACCTCCGAGTGGCTCTACACCGAGCTCAGCATCCCGACCGGCACGGCCGGGAGCCTGCCGCGCTCGCAGCGCGTGCGGGCCGGCCTCGAGGCGGAGAACCTCGAGGACCTCGGAGAGACCGGCAAGGCGCGCAGCCCCCGCGGCGGCCAGGGCGGAAAGCCGCGCACCGAGCCGCGCACCGAGCCGAAGACCAGGTCCGACGAGCCCCGTCCGGCCCGTGCGCCGCGCGAGCGCAACCGGACCCGCACCCGCAGCGGCGGCGCGGCGGGCGAGGCCAATGGTCAGACGAGTACGACGCCGTCGGCCCAGCCCGCTGCAGCCAAGGACCGCGACGCCGGTGAGGGCGATGCTCCCCGGCGGCGTCGTCGCCGTGGGGGTCGTGGCCGCACCCGCGCCGGCGGCGAGGTCAGCGACGCCGTGGACTCCGCAGCCGAGTAGCCGCCGTACTCGCACCCTCCAAGGGTCAAGACGGCTCTCTGGAAAGCCGACATCACGGGCGGACGAGAGGGGTCGCGCGATGGTCGTGCAGCAGGTGGCGGGGAAGAAGACCGGCGAGGACGTCGACGACCTGCAGCGCTGGCTGCGCGGTCTCGAGGGGTGCCCCCGGATCACCAGCACCGCTGTCGCTGCCTGCGCCAACCCGGCCCACGACGAGCCGGCGACCTGGTTCTACGTCGAGGGTGACGCGCGCGGCGCGCTTGCCCGCCGCCGGTGCCTGGCGTGCGGTGTTGCGGTGTCGACCTTCGACTCCGAGCAGCGTTGGAGCCACCCGCCGATGTGGGCGTGTGACAGCTGTGGCCAGTCCATCGTGGAGCTCGCGGCGGGGCTGCACAGCGAGGACGACGACCGGGTCACCTGGGTCGCGCTGGCGGTGCGCTGCGTCGGATGCGGCCGGCTCGCGGGACTCACTGACTTCGTGGTCGAGGGCGCCCACGACGAGGTGCTCGCCGCGCTCTGAGCCAGACTCGCGGCTATGCGCCTGGTGCTGATCGCTGACACCCACGTCCCCAAGCGCGCCCGTCGGTTGCCGTCAGTGGTGTGGGATGCCGTCGAGTCGGCGGACCTGGTGGTGCATGCCGGTGACTGGGTCGACGTCGCGCTGCTCGACGAGGTGGAGTCACGCAGTCGCGGCCTGCTCGGCTGCTGGGGCAACAACGACGGACCAGAGCTTCGGGCGCGTCTGCCCGAGGTGGGGCGCATCGACCTGGACGGCCTCAGGCTCGGCGTCATCCACGAGACGGGCTCGGCCGCCGGACGTGAAGCCCGCGTGGATCAACGCCACCCTGACCTCGACGTGCTCGTCTTCGGCCACTCGCACATCCCGTGGGACACCGTGACTCCGGCGGGGAAGCGCCTGCTCAACCCGGGTTCGCCCACCGACCGGCGGCGCCAGCCTGTGGGGACGTACATGACCGTGGAAGTGCTGGCAGGCACTCTCGCGGAGGTGACGCTTCATCCGGTGCTCGACCGTGGCTAGGCCGGGTCCTCCACCACGATCTCGAGGTCATCGAAGACGCTGAGCGCGAGCGTCAGCACCTGTGCTCCGGTGATGCGCACACCACGGAAGGCCTCGCCCCCGAGCACGCCATCCAGCCGGGACCCATGGAGCTGCGCCCCCACCAGGCGCGCCCGCGTGAACGTGGCGCGCGTGAAGTCGCAGTTGCGCAGCAGCGCGCCGGTCAGGTCGGCGTCGTAGAGGTCCGCGCCCCGGAGATCGGAGTCCTCGAAGGCCGACGAGCTCCAGTGCGACATCCGCAGCACCGCCTCATCGGCTCGGCACC
>JAVEEJ010000237.1 GCA_030840515.1 Frankiaceae bacterium
GTTGTCCGCGCCGAGCCGCGCTCCACCCACCGCGAGGTCGGGGTGGCCGTCCATCGCGATGAGCCAGCGGGACTGCGCCGCGCTCCAGGTCACACCGACCTTGGCTCTGAGGAAGCTCACGCTGAACGAGATGGCCGACTGCGACCCGGTGCCGGCCGGGCCGAAGCGGAACCCGACGTCTTTGACGCGCGCACTGGAAGGCCGCGCCGCGAGCAGCGAGGCGGGGTTGGTGAACAGGTTGTAGGGGGCGTGGCGCCCGCCGAAGACGCGGTAGTACTTCGACGGCACCCGGTCCACCGACACGTCGACCACGGTGGAGGCCCTGACCTTGCGCAGCACGCCCTTGTTGCCGCCGGAGAACGCGAACGCGAGCTTGCCGTAGGGCGCAAGCAGCTCCAGGTCGGTCTCGCGCACGCTGCGCACCGGTCCGAGCTTGCGCGGGAGCGTCGAGGAGAACACCGCGCACAACCGCGACAGCCCGCCCTCGACCTCCTCGAGGTAGACGATGTCGGCGTCCTCGACGCCCTGCTGCGGGTGCGCGGGCCGGGTGTTGTCGATCTTCACGGCGAGCACCTGCTGTCCCACCCCGGCCGGCATCCCCGTCAGCGGGTTGAGCGCGGCGGGCGCCACTGTGGGGCTCGGCGCGACCGTGGCGCTCGGCGTCGGACTGGCCGTCTGCGAAGGCTCCGCCTTGGGCGATCCGCTGCTGCTGCAGGCAGCGAGCAGGGAGACGCAGAGAGCGAGTACGGCGGGCACATCGCGTGCGGAGTTCTTCACGGAAGACGAGCCTAGGTGACCACCCGGGGCGAAACCGGCGCATCCCTAATCGGCGGAGTGTCGGCGAGCGGAGTGTCGAGCGGCGGAGTGTCGTCGATCTCGAACGGCTCGGGCTCTGGCGCGTGCCCGACGAGCCGCAGGGCGCGCACCACCCTCCGCTGACGAAAGGCCACCGTGTCGCGGACCGCGTCGTTGTAGAACGTGCGCGCCAGCACCACCCGCCGGCCGGCCTCGGCGAGCGCGGTGGCCGACTCCTCGTCGAGGCTCACGGACCGCATCGCCTCGCTCAGCGCCGTCTCTGCGGCGGCCCGGGCGTCCTGCTCCGAGTGATAGCCGGCGCTCGCCGCCGCGCGCAGCGGCTCGATCCCGTGGCTGGCCGCGACCTCCAAAGCCGTGGCCGCCCGTCGGACCAGCTGAGCGTCCAGCGCGGCCCGGGCCGCGTCGGTCCGGGCGTGCAGCCGGTCCATCCGGCTCGCTGTCCACGTGAGATAGGTGGCGATCAGCGCGAGCGCGAGTACGACGGTCGCGACGGTGCCCACGCGTTGGACGCTAGCTCAGCGGACCGCCTCGTAGACCGCCAGCACCTGGCGCGCCACGGAGGACCAGTCATAGCGCTTCGCGACCGCTGCCCCCGCGGTCCGGAGCAGGTCCCGCTCCTGAGGGGAGTCGAGCAGTTCCCCCGCGGCCTGGGCCAGCGCCTCGGCGTCACCGACGGGGAACAGCCGCCCTGCGGCACCGCCGTCGAGCACCTGGGAGAACGCCTCGAGGTCGCTCGCCAGCACCGGGGTTCCCGCCGCGAGCGCCTCGAGCAGGACGATGCCGAAGGACTCACCGCCGGTGTTGGGCGCGACGTACACGTCCACCGACTTGAGCATCCGGGCCTTGGTCCCCTCGTCAACCAGCCCCAGCAAGGTGACGCGGGAGCGCAGCTCGGGGGCCAGTGCCTCGCTCACCTCGTCGGTGTCGCCCGGACCTGCGATGAGCAGCCGCAGCGCGGGCCGCTTCGGCGCGAGCCGCTCGAACGCATCCACCAGGACGTCGAGCCCCTTGCGCGGCTCGTCGATGCGTCCGAGGAATCCGAGGGCACCGCCTTCTCCCGGCCAGCCGGGCAGTGGCTCCGCGGAGGCGAAGTGCGCGGCGTTGACGCCGTTGGGGACGAGTACGGCGTCTCCCCCGAGATGGGCGATCAGGGTGGAGCGGGCCGCTTCACTGACCGCGATCCGCCCGCTGATCTTCTCCAGGCCGGGCTGCAGCGCGCTGGCCGCGACGGCCATCAGGCGGGAGCGCTCGATAGCCGTGTGGAAGGTGGCCACGAGCGGTCCGCGCGCCGCGAAGCAGGCCAGCAGCGACAGTCCCGGGACGGTTGGCTCGTGCACGTGGACGACGTCGAAGTCGCCCTCCCGCAGCCAACGCCGTACTCGCGTCGCTGAGATAACACCGAAGTTCAGCCGCGCGACCGCACCGTTGTAGGGCACCGGGACGGTGCGGCCCGCGGGCACGAGGTAGTCCGGAAGCGCCGCCGCCGCGTCGTCGTCGGGATCCGCGGGCGCGAGCACCGAGACGCGGTGGCCCATGGCGATGAGCGCCTCGGCCAGGTCGCGAACGTGGGCCTGGACCCCGCCCGGGACATCCCAGTCGTAGGGGCACACGATGCCGACGTTCACGAGACTTCCTCGGCGGTTGCTTCCTCGACCCAGATGCGCTGCAGCATGTGCCAGTCCTCCGGGTGCTCGGCGATCCCCTCGGCGAAGGCGTCCGCGACCTGCTGCGCCATGACCCTCACCTGCTCGGCCCGCGTCCCGTGCGCCGGGTGCTCCACCGGGTCGTGGAAGCGGATCACGTGTGTGGGCCCGTCATACCAGAGCGTGACCGGGAAGAGCGTCGCTCCGCTGTCGAGCGCGAGCGCGGCGGGACCCGCTGGCACCTTGGTCGTGCCGCCGAAGAACGACACCGGGACCCCGGCCGATGTCAGGTCGCGGTCGGCGAGCAGGCAGACGAACCCGCCACCCGCGAGCCGCTCACGCAGCAGCTCGGCGGGCGCTCGCTCGCCGCCGGTGAGCGGGATCACCTCCATGCCGATCGACTCGCGGAACTCGACGAACCGGGTGAACAGCGCTTCCGGCTCGAGCCGCTCGGCGACGGTGGTGAAGGGCGCGTCGGTCAGCACCGCCCAGGCGCCGGCGAGGTCCCAGTTGCCCATGTGCGGCAGGGCCGCGACCACCCCGCGGCCTGATGCCAGTGCCGCCCGGAAGGCCTGCTCACCGAGGACGCGGGTCCCCGACACGATGCGCTCGGGTCGCATGACGGGCAGCCGGAACGCCTCGCACCAGTAGCGCAGATAGCTGCGCATGGCCGCGCGAAGCACCGGATCGAGGTCCGCGTCCTGACCGACGACACGACGCAGGTTCTGCTCGAGCCTGCGCACACCGCGCCCATGCTTGCGGAGCGCGAGGTCCGCGATGCGGTCGAAGAGGCGGCGAACCACCGGTTCGGGCAGCCACCGCACCAGCGCCCACCCGGCTGCGTAAGCCGCAGCAACCGCTCTGGCTCTCACGCGCCCGGCTACTGCAGACCGGGAGCGGGCTCGGCCAGCCGGATCTGACGCCGCACCTCACGGAAGCGCTGCCAGATCGTGACGACCGTGCCCGCCGCGAGGACCCACAGGCCGATCGCCTGCGCGTAGGGCAGGCCCATGCCGTCGAACCCCGTCATGAACAGCACGATCAGCATCCGCTCGGCGCGCTCGACGAGACCGACGTCGCACCGCAGGCCGAGGCTCTCGGCCTTGGCCTTGATGTAGGAGACCAGGGCCCCGCCGATGAGGCAGATCGAGGTCGCGGCGGCGAGCGCCGGCTGGTCGCCGTCCCCGGCGAACCACAGCAGCAGCGCGGTGAAGATCGAGGCGTCCGCCACCCGGTCGAGGGTGGAGTCGAGGAACGCTCCCCACGGGCTCGCCGACCCGCGCATGCGCGCCATCGACCCGTCGATCATGTCGTTGAAGATGAACGCGGTGATGACGAGCGTGCCGACCAGGAACTCGCCCCGCGGGTAGAACGCGAACGCACCGGCCGTGACACCAGCCGTGCCCACGATCGTCACCGCGTTGGGCGTCACTCCGGTGCGCAGCAGGGCGCGGGCGAGCGGGTCCACCACCCGCCCGATCGCGGGCCGCACGTGCAGGTTGAGCATGAGTCACCAACCTACCGCCCGACCGCCGCCGGTCATCACGCACCGAGGGGTTGTCCTGCGACGGGCTGCGGGTGTTCGCTGTCCGCCACGACGCGTTGCGCGCCGCGTGCTCAGCTCACGAGGAGGCGAGGGGTCATGGCAGACAAGGCATCCGCGGGAGCCGCCGGCAGAGCGCCGAGCGCCGACCAGCCCGCAGCGATCCGCAACGTGGTCCTGGTCGGCCCTTCCGGGGCAGGGAAGACGACGCTCGTCGAGGCCCTCCTCGTCGCCACCGGGACGATCCCTCGGGCCGGTCGTGTCGAGGACGGCACCACCGTCACCGACTTCGACGAAGCCGAGCTGCGCCAGCAGCGCTCGGTCTCGCTCTCGCTGGCTCCGCTCGAGCACGCCGGGGTCAAGGTCAACCTGCTCGACAGCCCTGGATACGCGGACTTCGTGGGCGACCTCCGCGCCGGGTTGCGCGCCGCCGACGCCGCCCTGTTCGTGGTCAGTGCCGCCGACGGCATCGACGGGGCTACCCGCATCATCTGGGAGGAGTGCGCCGCAGTCGGCATGCCGCGTGCGGTCGTGGTGACCAAGCTCGACTCCCCGCGCGCCGACTTCGACGAGATGGTCGCGATCTGCCAGCGCATGTTCGGCGACGGCGTGCTGCCGCTCTATCTCCCGCTGCACAACGACGACGGCGGCGTCGGCGGGTTGATCGGCCTGCTGTCGCGGACCGTCGCCGATTACTCCTCCGGCACCCGTGAAGAGCGGGCACCGGACGCCGAGCACGTGCAACTCATCGCCGACCACCGCAACGCGCTCATCGAGGGGATCATCGCCGAGAGCGAGGACGAGACCCTCATGGACCGCTACCTGTCCGGCGAGGACATCGACCTCAAGGTGCTCGTCGAGGACCTCGAGACCGCGGTGGCGCGCGGCTCCTTCTACCCCGTGCTCGGCGTGACCGCGCCGTCGGGCCTCGGGACCACCGAGCTGCTCGAGGTGCTGAC
>JAVEEJ010000270.1 GCA_030840515.1 Frankiaceae bacterium
GGTCCGACGCGCAGCACGACGCCGGCGAGGTCGGAGCCGACCACGTGGTAGGGCAGGTCGTGCCGCTTCGCGAGCTCGGAGGTCTTGCCGTAGCGCTCGAGGAACCGGAAGGTCGAGACCGGCTCGAAGATCGAGGTCCACACGGTGTTGTAGTTGATCGCGCTGGCCATCACCGCGACGATCGCCTCACCAGGGCCGAGCTCGGGCGTCGGGACCGTGTCGACGTGCAGCGACTGCCGGGGGTCCTTGTCCTTCGTGGGCAGCTCGCCGAACATCTCCTGCTCGTCCTTGCGGACCACGACCCCGCGGTACTCCTCGGGCACCGGGAGGGCGGCGTACTCCTCGCCCGGTGTGTCCCCAGCCAGGATCGCCTCGAGGATCTCCTTCATCGCCGGCCCTTTCGCTCAGCTGCCATGGAACCCGTTACCGGTGCGCGGATACTACTGACCGGTAACAAGCGCGCGAAACCTGGTCGCTCACACCGCGGGCTCGCCGGTACCGGCACCGGTCCGGGCGAGCGCGACGACGGCGGTGAGAACGAGTACGGCGCCCACAACCTGCGCCCCTGCGAACGTCTCGCCCAGCACGACCGCGCCCAGCACGACGGAGACGACCGGCTCCAAGGTGGACACGACGGCCGTGTCCGACGGGCCGAGTCGCCGCAGACCCTCGAAGAAGGCCCAGACCGCGACCACGCTGCCGAACACCGCGACCCCAGCGAGTGCGAACCAGCCATGCACGTGCGTCGGGACACCGGGACGCACCACCAACGCCGCGGCGCCGTCCACCAGGCCCGCAGCCGACATGACGACGCCGCTGACCGCCAACGGGGCCAGGCCGCTGACGACGTGCGCGGACACGACGATGTAGACGGAGTAGCTCAGCGCGGCGGAGAGCCCGAGCACGATGCCCAGCACGTGCCCACCTCCGGGACGCCCGATGGTCAGAGCGGTGCCGACAAGGGCGAGCGCGACCAGTGCCGTGGTGGCGTGTGTCGGGGCCCGGCGGGCCAGGAGTGCGGAGAGCAGCACCACGAGCGCGGGATAGACGTAGAGGAGCAACGCCGTCAGCCCGGCGGAGGTTCGCTGGAGGGCGAGGAAGTAGCAGGCCGACTCGAGCACGTACCCGACCCCACCGAGGGCGGCCACCGCGAGCAGGGTTCTCCCGCGGGGGAGCGACTGACGGGTGAGCCGGGCGAGGCCGAGCAGGATCAACCCGGCCGTGGCGAACCGGATGGACAGCACGCCCAGCGCCGTGGCGCCGTCCCGGTAGGCGATCTTCGTGAGGACCGGCATCACGCCGAACGACGCGGCGCTCATCCCGGCGAGCAGGACCCCGGCAGTGCGCCGGCTCACCCCGTGGTGACGTCGCCGTGGATGACGCCCTTGCCCTTGTCGACCCACTCGTCGAAGGCGCCGCTCTGGTAGGCCACGAACGCGGCAGCGAGCAGCGCCAGAACGACGGCAAAGAAGATGAGCTTGCGCACGAGCAGGATCAGGGCGATCACGCCGAGCACGATGGCGGCGGGAATCGTCCAGCTCGCGTCGGGCTCAGGCAGCTGGCCGGAGCTGAATAGCCGTGCTGAGCTAAACAGCGCGCTGAGGTCCATGTCAGTGCCCTTCGGTCAGCTGGCCGGGCTGGACGAGCTCGACCAGAACTCCGCCGGCGTCCTTCGGGTGGATGAAGTTGACCCGGGAGCCCGCCGTACCCGTCTTCGGATCGTCGTAGAGCAGCCGCAGCCCGCGCTCGCGCAGCGTCGCGCATACCGCGTCGATGTCCTCCACCGTGTAGGCCATCTGCTGGATGCCCTCCCCGCTGCGGGCGAGGAACTTGCCGATGGGCGAGTCCTCGCGAAGCGGCGCGAGCAGCTGGATGCAGGAGCCCGAGTCGCCGACCGCGAGCATCGCCTCGCGGACGCCCTGCTCCTCGTTGACCTCCTCGTGCACGGCAGTCATCCCGAATGCGCGCGCGTAGAACTCCTTCGCCTCGTCGAGGTCGCGCACCGCGATGCCAACGTGGTCGATCCGGGTGAAGAGCGGCTGCTTCATGAGCGTTATCGTGGCAGCACGCTTCGCCCGCTCTGGAGGAACCCATGACAAGCGTCATCGTCGCCGGCGCCCGCACCCCCATGGGCCGGCTGCTCGGCTCGCTCAAGGACTTTTCCGGAGCCGACCTGGGCGGCTTCGCCATCAAGGCAGCGCTGGAGCGCGCGGGGGTGAGTCCCGAGCAGGTTCAGTACGTGATCATGGGGCAGGTGCTGCAGGCCGGCGCAGGGCAGATCCCGTCGCGTCAGGCCGCGGTCAAGGCCGGTATCCCGATGAGCGTCCCGTCGATCACCATCAACAAGGTGTGCCTGTCGGGTCTGGACGCGATCGCGCTGGCCGACCAGCTGATCCGGGCCGGCGAGTTCGAGATCGTCGTCGCGGGCGGCATGGAGTCGATGACCAACGCGCCGCACCTGCTGCCCAAGTCGCGCTCGGGCTACAAGTACGGCTCGATCGAGGTTCTCGACGCGATGGCCCACGACGGCCTGACCGACATCTTCGAGAACATCCCGATGGGCGAGTCCACCGACAACGTCAACAAGAAGCTCGGGATCGAGCGGGCCGAGCAGGACGAG
>JAVEEJ010000300.1 GCA_030840515.1 Frankiaceae bacterium
AGCGAGGATCGCGTGCTGCTCTCAGCGGACACCGATTTCGGGACGCTGCTCGCAGCTCGCCGCGCCACGCGGCCGTCGGTCCTCCTGTTTCGTCACGGCGCCGAACGGCGTCCCGAACGCCAGGCCGCGGTGCTGTTGGCGAACCTCGAGTCGGTCACTGAGGATCTCTTGGTTGGAGCGATCGTCGTGATCGAGCCCGGGCGGATGCGGGTGCGGCGGCTGCCATTGATGTCGTAGCTCGCCGGTTGTCCCCAAATCTGTCCCCACGCCATTCTCAAACCGGCCGGAAACCGCCCTGTGAAGCCAAACTCAGCGCATCGCGGTTCGGTCTCGAAAACCGTTGTGCGGGTAACCCCCGTACCCAGGGTTCGAATCCCTGCCCCTCCGCTTTTGTGATGAGTCGGGACATGTGTCTCACATGAGTCGCGACATAGGTCACAGTTTTTGAGAGCTCGGCCTTCGGTCGGGCTCTTTGGTTTGGTTGGGCCAGTAGCTGCGGTCTGGCTGGATGAGATGGGTTGAGAGGACTTCGCCGGTGGTGGGTTCGCAGAGGTGATGGCGGTGTCGTCGGCGAGGGCGAGGACGCGTTTGCGGGCGCGGGCACGGCTGGGGCCGAGGTGGTGCGGGCACCGCGCTCGCGTACTAGCATGCTACTATGCAATCCACCGGAGCAATGTGCTGGGAAAGGGTGAGAGCGTGAGCGCGCAAGGGGTTGGCGGCAGTCCGAGCGGTTTGCAGTTCGGCGTGGAGGATCTCAGGGGAATCATGGCGTTCCCTCCGACTCCGGCGCTGCCGGGTGCCGAGGGGATCCGGGCGCGCGACACGGTCGACCTCGAGGAAACGGACCGCATGATCCGCTCCCTGATGGCCGCCGGAGTCGACGGGATCGTCACCAACGGCACGCTGGGGGAGATGGCGACGCTCACGATCGACGAGTGGAAGACCTTCGTCGCCACCGTCGGCGAGACGGTGCGTTCGGTGGATCGAGACTTCCCGATCTTCGTCGGTGCGACAGCCATGAACACGCGCGAAACGGTCGAGCGCATCGACTACGTGCGCAGCGCCGGCCTGCGCGGCGTCCTGCTCGGGCGCCCCATGTGGAGCCCCATGGGGCTGGACACGATGACCGCCTTCTACCAGGACGTCGCCGCGGAGTTCGAAGACGTCTCGTTCATCCTCTACGACAACCCCGAGGTCTTCAAGGGACCCATCCCGCCGCCGATCTACGCGCGGCTCGCGCAGGTGCCCAACATCATCGGCGCCAAGGCCCAGGCCATTTCCCCGAAGTTCCGGGCGGACGTCACGGCCTCGGCCGGCAAGCTCCGCATCCTGCCGATCGAGATCGACTGGCTGGCCACCCGGACGCTGTTCCCGGACGACCAGCTCGCATGCTGGAGCCCGAGCGTGATGATGGGGCCCGAGCCGCTCCTGTTCCTCCGCGACGCCCTCGACGCCGGCGACACCGAGGCCGCGCGGTGGGTGACCGACCGCATGGAGTGGACCTACGAGGCTCACCCAGGCCGTAGCAACTTCGCGGAGTTCTCCAAGTACAACGTGCCGATGGAGAAGCTGCGCTACGACGCCGCGGGCTTCGTCTCCGCCGGGCCGGCGCGGGCGCCGTATCACGTCTTCCCCGACTCCTACCGCGAGGGAGCCCAGGAGAACGCCCAGCGGTGGCGGCAGGTCGTGGCCGAGGTGCGGGGGCGCGCCGGAGCGGCGGCCACGGACCGGGACGCGGTGACGGCATGAAGGTCTCGGTGCTCGCACAGACGCCCTACCGGGAGCTACCCGATGATTTCGAGAGCAAGTACGAGTCCTGCGTGACGACACCGTGGAGCCTCGTCGACACGGAGAAGATCCATGCGTCCTTCCGGGACTCGCTGGATCAGCTGATGTTCGCGGCCAGGTCAGGGTTCGACGGCCTGGCCATGACCGAGCACGGCCAGAGCTCCTACGACATGGTGCCCAACCCGAGCCTGATGGCCTCGGCGCTGGCGTACGCCACCGATGCGGAATCGCTCGACGTGGCGATCTATCCCGTCGGGCGGTCGCTGGGGAAGGCCAAGGAGCCGCTGCGCGTCGCCGAGGAAATGGCGATGATCGACGGCATCACGGGCGGGCGGCTGATGGCCGGCTTCCCGATCGGGCTGGCCTATGACGCCAACATCAACAACGGCGTCCCCCCGATCGATACGCGGGCGCGCTTCGACGAAGGACTCGCGCTCGTTCTCCGCGCGTGGTCGGAGAAGGAACCGTTCGCCTTCAACGGGCGGTTCAGCCAGCACCGCTGGGTCAACATCTGGCCGCGACCCGTCCAGGAACCGCCACCGGTGTGGATCACCGGCATCGGCAACCCGGGCACGATGCAGTACGCGCTGGAGAACGGGTTCGGGTTCAACTACTTCGGCTGGTTCGGCATCAAGACGACCGGCAAGCGCATCTTCGACCGCTTCTGGGACATGGCCGAGAAGCTCGGTCAGCCCCGAAACCCGTGGCGGACGAGCATCATCCAGACGGTCTGCGTCGGCGACGACGACGCCGACGCCGAGCGGACCTACGCAAAGCACGTGGAGTACTTCTTCCGGAAGGCGTTCGGGGCGATCCCGCGGGAGCGTCTGTTCCTCCCCGGCGGCATCGCGCTGCCCGGGCTGCAGGCGATCATGCGCGACCCCGGCGACTTCGGGATCTACGAGGAACTGCGAACGGCGGGCTGGCAATTCCTCCTCGACAGCGGCTGCGTCATCGCCGGTGGCCCCGACACGGTGGCCGACCAGCTGATCGACATCTGCCAGGAGCACGGGATCGGCCACCTCGTCGCCATCCTGCAGTCCGGCTCCATGGATCGCGAGCTGACGGAGAAGAACACGGCGCTGTTCGCGGAGCGGGTCCTGCCGCGTCTGCGCGAATTGTGGACCGACGAGGACCTGCCCAACCACTGGTGGCCGCAGCGCCTGGGCGGCGCTCCGTCGCTCGTCGGGGACACGAAGAAGCTCGAGGTGGCCTGAGATGAGTACCGATACGCACGCGACAGATCAGCAGACCGTCGCGGTCTGGGGCGACAAGGTGCAGCTGCGTGTCAACGTGGCGGGCAGCGGCGACCCGATCGTGTATTTCCATCCCGCCGCGGGTTTCCACTGGGACCCGTTCCTGATCGAGCTGAGCTCCGGGCACACGGTCTACGCGCCCGAGGTCCCGGGGACCAGCGTCGGGGATCCGCATGCCATCCACGCCGTCGACGACCTCGACGACCTCGTCCTCCTCTACGAGGAGATGATCCGCAAACTCGACCTCGGCCGGGCACCCGTCGCGATCGGCCAGTCGTTCGGCGGCATGCTGGCGCTGGAGCTCGCGGCGCGGTATCCCGGCATCTTCAGCCGCGTCGTCGTGCTGGACTCGCTCGGGCTGTGGCGCGACGACATGCCGGTCGCCAGCTACATGGAGGCCGGCCCGATGGAGCTGCCGGGATTGCTGTTCGCCGATCCCCAGGGTCCGGCGGCGGCCGCGATGTTCACGCCACCGCCGGACCCGGAGCAGGCGATCGCCATGCAGGCGGGGCTCGTCTGGGGAATGGGATGCACCGGCAAGTTCGTGTGGCCGATCCCCGACAAGGGCCTGCGCAAGCGCCTGCACCGGGTCGAGGCGCCGACCCTCATCGTGTGGGGCGAGCAGGACCGGCTCGTGCCGGTCGGCTACGCCCAGGAGTTCGCCGACCTGATCGCCGGCAGCCGTGTCGAGATCATCCCTGACGCCGGGCACATCCCGCAGATGGAGCAGACCGAGCGAACGCTCGCGGTGGTGCGTGAGTTCCTCGACGCGGGATGAGTCCGGCCGTCATCAGCGGCCTCGGCTTCAGTGAGATAACGCGGTCGTGGGTCGGAACAGCGGGGAGGCTCGCGGTCGACGCATCAGCGAGCGCGCTCGATGACGCCGGCCTCGATCGCACCGACATCGACGGGCTGCTCGTGGCCCACAGCCCGGTGGTGCCGTGCGGCGAGCTCGGTGTCGACTTCCAGCGCACCCTCGGCCTCGGGGAGCTGCGCCTCCTCCAGGACCTGCACGGCCACGGGGCGTCGGCGGCGCAGATCATCGAGGTCGCGACGCTGGCGGTGCAGGCCGGAATGGCCACGCACGTCCTCTGCGTCTTCGCCGACGCCATGGTGGGCAACAAGGTGCCCACCGCCGAGGCGTTCGCGCTGACGGTGCCGCACGGTGAGCTTCCGGGCTGGGAGGCCACGCACGGCCTGTTCGGCGCGCACGCCGCCTACGGCCTGGCGGCGCGGCGCCACATGGTCCAGTACGGCACGACCACCGAGCACTTCGGCGCCGTCGCGGTCAGCGCGCGCCGCTGGGCCGGGGGCAACCCGTTGGCGGTCGTGCGGGAGCCGATGACGCTGGAGGATCACGCTCGCTCTCCCTGGATCGTGGAGCCCTTCCGCCGCTACGACTGCGCCTTTCCCGTCAACGGCGGCATCGCGGTCGTGGTGAGTGATGCCGAGGCGGCGAAGGACCTGGCCCGCGCGCCAGTCTTCGTCGCGGGCTTCGGCGAGGGCCACCGCGCGAACTACCGGCACGCCGGCTGCGACCTCGAGGTGCGGACGAGCGCGGGCACCGCGGGCCGCGAGGCCCTGGCCATGGCCCGCCTGCAGCTCTCCGACGTCGACGTGTGCGAGGTCTACGACTGCTTCACCTACTCCACGATCGTGACGCTCGAAGACCTGGGCTTCTGCCCGAAGGGCGAGGGCGGACCGTTCGTCGCCGACGGCAACATCGATCCCGGTGGCGCCATCCCGACGAGCACCGGGGGCGGGCAGTTGTCGGGCTATTACCTGCAGGGGATGACCCCCATCTCCGAGGCGATCGTCCAGCTCCGCGGCGACGGCGGGGACCGCCAGGTGCCGGGCGCCGACGTCGCGCTCGTCGCCTGCCAGGGCGGCATCATGAACCACCACGTGTGCCTGGTGCTGACGACGGAGGCGGCGGGTGGCTGATCTCGCCATCGACCCCGCCCACCAGCCGTTCTACGACGCGCTGGCGGACGGGCGCCTGCTGCTCGCGTTCTGCGCGGCGTGCGGACGGCACGACCTGCCCGGCACGGGCACGTGTCCGGTGTGCCTGTCGCACGACCCGCGCTGGGAGGCCGCCGGCGGCGCCGGCACCGTCTTCTCCTTCCTGGTCTTCCGGCGCCCCCTGCACCCCGACTTCGAGGTGCCGTACTCGGTGTGCGTCGTCGAGCTCGACGAAGGCCCGCGAGTGGTGGCCTGGCTCGTCGGCGTCGAGCCGGAGGACATCGAAGTCGGGATGCCCGTGCACCTCAGCACCGGCCCCACGCTCCCGCTCAGATTCCGACGAGAGGACCGATGATGATGGACCCGGTGACCATCCGCAGCGAGTTCGCAATGGTCGAGCTCCGGTTCGTTTCAGGGGCGTCCGGGCTCCTCCTCGAGATCACCGACGTGGCCGGTGGCGTCAGCGCCACGTTCGACGCCCTCGAGCTCGAGGGCCTGTGCTGGCTGACGGAGGAGCAGCGCCGGACGCTGCTCGACCCCGAGCTGCGCTGGTCCGATGACTAGCCGCCTGCGGGCGTCCAGGTCGCCGGCAGCCGCTTGATGCCGTTCATCAGGTTGGCGACCAGGAAGTCCGGCTCGCCCGCTTCGATGTCCGGGATCTGCGTGTAGATTTCGACCAGCAGCGAGCGCAGCATCTGGCGGGCGAGCGCGTTGCCCAGGCAGAAGTGCGGGCCACCCCCGCCGAAGGCGAGGTGCGGGATCTTCTCCCGCGTGATGTCGAACTCGAACGGCCGGTCCCAGGCGTCCTCGTCGCGGTTGCCGGAGCGGTACCACAGGACAACCTTGTCCCCCGCCTTCATCTCGACGTCGCGCACGACCGTGTCCTCGAGCAGCGTGCGCCGCATATGCAGCACGGGCGAAGACCAGCGCAGGATCTCCTCGACCGCCGTGTCCACGCGTCCCTCGACGTCCTCGACGAGCAGCGCGCGCTGCTCCGGGAACTGAGAGAGGGCCAGGACGGCGTGGGCGCTCGAATGCCGGGTGGTGTCGTTCGCCGCCACGGGCAGGAGCACGAAGAACGCGATGATGTCCTCGTCGGTCATCTTCTGACCTTCGAACTCCGCCTGCACGAGCCAGGTCATGAGGTCGTCGCCGGGATTCTCACGCCGTTCCTGAGCGAGCTCGCGCGCCGTCTGGTGCAGGGTCATGAACACCTCGGCCATCAGCGCCAGCGGGCCCCCCTCGCCGACCACCTCGGGGTCGTTCCACGCCTGGAACTTCATCGCGGCGTCCACCGTCTTCTCGAGCCGGTCGTCACCCTCGAGGCCGAAGAAGCTCGCGAAGATCCGCGCCGGGAGCTTCAGCGAGACCTCCTTGACGAAGTCTGCCCCACCCTTGGGGATCATCTCCTTGACGACATCGCGCGCGTGCCCGTGAATCCAGCCCTGGAGCCGCTTGACGTTGCGGGGCGAGAAGGCCTGGTGAGCGATGCCGCGGAGCTGGGTGTGCCGCGGCGCGTCCATCGCCATGAACGACTGCATCGCCGTGATCTCCTTCGGCATGTCCTCCATGGAGATGCCCTCGGCGGAGGAGAAGATCTTCGGGTTGCGGCTGGCGCTCCTGATGTCGTCGAACTTCGTCAGCGACCAGAACCCCTTTTGGCTCATCTCCGGGGGGAGCAGGTCGGACTCCGCCGGCCGGCTCCAGAACACCGGGGTCTCCCTGCGCAGAAGCGTGAATGCCTCATCGCGCTCGGAAAGGGGCAGAGCCCAGAAGGACTTGGCGGCGATATCTATGGACTCGAGCGACAGTGACATGGCCACTAGCATGCTAGCATGGTTGCGGGTCAGGCATCCATGCCCAGCGGCCCGTGGGGGTCGCCGGCAACGAACTGCCGGATGAACGGGTCCTCCGATGTCCACATCGCCTGGGCGGGGCCCGCCGCGACGACCTTGCCCCGCCAGATGACGATCACGTGATCGGCCACCACGCGCGCCAGCGGCACGCTGTGGGTCACGACGAGCATCGTGCCGCCCAGCGTCGCGTGCCGGTCCACGAGCAGCTCGCCGAGCAGCGCGGACCGCACCGGATCCAGCCCGGAGTCCGGCTCGTCGCACAGGATGATCCGGGGGTCGAGCACCAGGGAGCGCGCCAAGCCGGCCCGCTTCTTCATCCCGCCCGAGAGCTGCGAGGGGAGCCGGCGGGCGACTTCGGCGAGGCCGACGGACGCCAGGTGGGTCATCACGACCTCGCGGACCTCATCCTCGCGCAGGTCGGTGTGCTGGCGCAGGGGGAAGGCGACGTTGTCATAGACGTTCATCGAGCTCAGCAGCGCTCCGTCCTGGAACATCACGCCGATCCCGCGCCGGAGCCGCTGGAGCTCCTTCTCCGTCATCCCGCCGATCGCGCGCCCCCGCACGAGCACCTCGCCGGCGTCGGGCTCGAAGACGCCGATCACGTGGTTGAGCAGGACGCTCTT
>JAVEEJ010000018.1 GCA_030840515.1 Frankiaceae bacterium
TCACTCGTGCCGAACTCAGCCTGGATCTGGTCAACAGCCTTCTGCCCCGGCTGGCCGGGCAGCGAGAAGTCGATGGTGAGCCGCTTGGTGGCCTTGCCGGATGCGACCACGCCTGCGACCAGAATCACCACCCAGAACACGACGACGAGCGCCTTGTGGCGCAGCACGAACTCACCCAAGCGACGCATGAACGGATTCCCTCCCGAGGACCACGACGAGATCACCTAACCGGAGTGAGGACGCCCCTCACAAGCCGAATTCACCGGTCCGTGACCCAGATCACCGGGCGAACGCCCGAGAACGGGAGAAAGCCGGTCAGCCGACGCTGCGGCACGGGCGCGACCGCAGCTCTTCGACGTAGTCGTCGGGCGCTCCAGCGGCCTGCGCGGCCTCCGCCATCAGTCCGACGTAGCGCGCGCTCGGAAGTCCACCTTCGTAACCCTGCGACAGCACGTAGAGCCAGGCCAGCTGGTCGCCCTCGAGCGTCTCGACCCGCACGCGGATCTTCTCGTAGAGGCCGCTGTCCGCACGCTCCCAGCGGTCCAGCTCGGACTCGTCCTGTGAAGGGACGTCGTACAGCATCACGAAGACGCGCGAGCCAACGTCCTCGACGACCGTGGCGAGCGCGCCTTCCCAGCCGAACTCCTCGCCTCCGAAGGTCAGCCGCCAGCCCTGCAGCCAGCCGGATCCGCGCGAGGGCGAGTGCGGGCAGCGCTCGAGCATCTGCGCGGCGTCCATGTTGGTGCCGTACGCCGCATACAAGGTCACGCTTCGTGAGGGTAGCGATGCGTGCGGCAGGATGGGCGTGTGACGCGCGTGGTGGTGCTCGGTGGCGGCCCCGGCGGCTATGAGGCCGCTCTGGTCGGGGCGCAGCTCGGCGCTGAGGTGACGGTCATCGAGCGTGAGGGCGTCGGCGGCGCCTGCGTCCTCGATGACTGCGTTCCTTCTAAGACCCTGATCGCCGCGGCCGAGGTAGCGCCCGTGCCGCTCCATGCGACGAACGCCCGAGTGAAGGAGCTGGCTGGGGCGCAGTCGGCTGACGTCGAGCGTCGGCTCGCCGCCGAAGGCGTCAAGGTGGTCCGCGGCTCCGGGCGGCTAGCCGGTCCTCGGCGGGTGACGGTGGACGGGACCGAGTACGACGCCGACGTGGTGCTCCTCGCAACTGGTGCCACGCCCCGGGTGCTTGCTGGCGCAGCGCCCGACGGTGAGCGCATCCTGTCGTGGCGCCAGGTCTACGACCTGCCCGAGCTACCCGAGCGCCTCGTCGTGGTCGGCTCCGGTGTCACGGGTGCTGAGTTCGCGGGTGCCTACCAGGCGCTCGGATCCCAGGTCACCCTGGTCTCTTCGCGGGACCGCGTGCTCCCGGGAGAGGACGCCGACGCTGCGGCGGTTCTCGAGGAGGTGTTCCGCCGTCGTGGGATGACGGTGGTTTCGCAGGCGCGGGCCGCTGGCGTGGCACGGACCGGTGACGGGATCGCGGTCACGTTGACTGACGGGCGTGTGATCGAGGGCTCGCACTGCCTGGTGTGCGTGGGCTCGGTGCCGAACACCGCGGACATTGGGCTAGAGGAGGCGGGCGTCGTACTCGCTCCCGATGGCTTCATCACCGTCGACCGGGTCTCGCGCACTTCGGTGTCGGGTGTCTACGCGGCCGGTGATTGCACCGGAGTGCTCATGCTCGCGTCGGTTGCCGCCATGCAGGGACGCATCGCGATGTGGCACGCGTTAGGCGAGGCAGTTGCGCCGCTGCGCCTGTCGACCGTGTCGTCCAACGTGTTCACCGACCCGGAGATCGCGACCGTCGGGGTGACCCAGGGTCAGGTCGAGAGCGGTGCGGTGCAGGCCGAGGTGCGGAAGCTGCCGCTGGCCACGAACGCGCGCGCGAAGATGCAGGGCATCACCGACGGCTTCGTGAAGCTGTTCTGCAGGCCTGGCGCCGGGACGGTGCTCGGTGGTGTCATCGTCGCGCCGCGCGCGTCCGAGTTGATCCTGCCGATCACGATGGCGGTGCAGAACGCGCTGACCGTCGACCAGCTGGCGCAGACGTTCACCATCTACCCGTCACTGTCGGGCTCGATCACCGAGGCAGCGCGCCAACTGCGCCAGCACCAACTCAGTTGAGGTTGGTCAGGAACGGACCAGCGGGCCGAGTCGCACGCTGTCGGGCCGCAGAGATCTGAGCTGCTCTGCCGCTCGGGTGTCGAGTCTTCCCTTCACCTGCAGCCGGCATCCCTCGGGAGCGCTCTCCGCGACGATGTGCGTGACGCGAGTAACGCGCACGGTCAGTAACAGGATCGGCAGCAGAAAGAAGCGCGCCCAAGCCGGCGTGTGCTGGACAGTCATCACCTCGAGCTCACGGGGACTGCTGCGAACGCATTCCACACGCCCCTCGCGCGGCAGTTCGCGCTGGAGTTGGTCGAGCGTCTCCTCCGGCGAACCATCGACTACGTAGGCGTAGTTGAGGTCGTCGACTGTCGTGAACATCGACCAGTAGCCCACTGGTGCCCCCTTCCGTGGTCTTGGTCCAACCTAGTCCTTGAGCTCGCAGAGGACCGCGCCCGCCTGGACGACGTCGCCGACCGCTGCGCTGAGCCCGGCCACGGTGCCCGCCTTGTGGGCGGTCAGCGGCTGCTCCATCTTCATGGCCTCGAGCACGACGACGACGTCCCCCGCCGCGACGGTGTCGCCCTCCGCCACCGCGACCTTGACGATCGTGCCCTGCATCGGTGAGGACAAGGAGTCGCCAGTGGCAGCCGGCCCCGCGCTGCGCTTGCTCGCACGCTTCGCCCGCGGCGCCGACCCAGAGGTCGTCGTACTCGCACCCAGTCCGGCCGGCAGCACCACCTCGAGCCGCTTGCCGTCGACCTCGACAACGACCCGCTCGCGACTCGACTCTTCCGCGGAAGCGTCGCCGCCTCCCGGGTAGGGCGGGATCTGGTTGTCGAACTCGGTCTCGATCCAGCGCGTGTGGACGGTGAAGGGGGAGGACGTGTACGCCGGGTCGTCGATCACCGCGCGGTGGAAGGTGAGCGCGGTGGCAAGACCCTCGACCTCGAACTCGGCCAGTGCGCGGCGTGAGCGCTCGATGGCCTGCTCGCGGTCGCGGCCGGTGACGACCAGCTTGGCCAGCAAGGAGTCGAAGTTCTGCCCGATCACGCTGCCGGCCTCCACGCCGGAGTCGAGGCGGACGCCGGGTCCCGACGGCGGCCGGAAGACGGTGACCGGGCCAGGCGTCGGGAGGAAGTTGCGACCGGGATCCTCACCGTTGATGCGGAACTCGATCGAGTGCCCGCGCACCTCCGGGTCCTCGTAGCCGAGCGGCTCAGCGTCGGCGATGCGGAACATCTCGCGCACCAGGTCGATGCCGGTCACCTCTTCGCTCACCGGGTGCTCGACCTGCAGCCGGGTGTTGACCTCGAGGAAGCTGATCGTGCCGTCCTGGCCGACGAGGAACTCGCACGTCCCCGCGCCGACGTAGCCGGCCTCGCGCAGGATCGCCTTCGACGACTCGTAGAGCGTCTTGAGCTGTGCCTCACTCAGGAACGGCGCCGGGGCTTCCTCGACGAGCTTCTGGTGGCGCCGCTGCAGGGAGCAGTCGCGCGTCGATACGACGACGACGTTGCCGTGAGAGTCCGCGAGGCACTGGGTCTCGACGTGGCGCGGCTTGTCGAGGTATCGCTCGACGAAGCACTCGCCGCGCCCGAACGCCGCGACCGCCTCGCGCGTCGCGGAGTCGAACAGCTCGGGGATCTCCTCGAGGGTCCGTGCCACCTTCAGCCCACGACCGCCCCCGCCGAACGCGGCCTTGATGGCCACCGGCAGCCCGTGCTCCTTCGCGAAGGCGACCACTTCGGAGGCATCGGCCACGGGGTCCGCAGTGCCGGGGACCTGGGGTGCGCCGACGCGCTCTGCGATGTGGCGGGCCTGCACCTTGTCGCCCAACGCAGTGATCGCACTGGGGGGCGGGCCGATCCAGGTGAGCCCCGCGTCGATGACCGCCTGCGCGAACTCGGCGTTCTCGGCCAGGAAGCCGTAGCCGGGGTGGACCGCGTCGGCGCCGGCGCGCTTGGCGACATCGAGCAGCTTGTCGATGACGAGGTAGGTCTCGGCACTCGTCGACCCGTTCAGCGCATAGGCCTCGTCGGCGGCCTTGACGTGCAGTGCGTCCCGGTCGGAGTCGGCGTACACGGCGACGCTGGCGATTCCCGCGTCCTTGCACGCGCGGGCCACCCGCACTGCGATCTCGCCCCGGTTGGCGATGAGGACCTTGCGCACGCGGCGGAGCCTACCGAGGAGCCTCGAGCACCTTCTTCATGGACTCCAGCGTGGTGCGCATGCCCTCCTGCAGGACGGCCCCTCGGGCTGCGATGTAGTCCGCGGCGCGCTCCGGATGGCGATCGGCTGCGAGCCGCACCCCCGTCAGCCCCGCAGGCAGGTGGTGAAAGCGCTGCGTCAGCGCGGTCCCCTCATCGCTGTCGGACAGCTCGAAGACCCAGCCGCTTGCCGGAGTGCCGTCGAATCGGTCGCCGACGACGTAGCCGAAGCGCGCGCCCGGCTCGCACTCGGTGACCGTGCAGGTGCGCGTCCACTCCTCGTCACCGAGCCGGTTGGTGCCGGCGAAGCGTGCGCCGACTGCCGCCTCGGTGGCTCCGTCGAGCCACTCGCTGTGCACGCACTCGGGGGAGAACTCCCCGATCCGCGTCGGGTCCGCGACCAAGGCCCAGACCTCGGCGCGGGGAGCGTGTACGACGACGCTGTACTCGAGCGTCCACGCGCCGAAGGCCTCGTCCAGGCTCACGCCCACAGGTCGGTCCAGCGGATGCCGAGGTCGCCGAGCAGGTCGCGCAGGGTGGGGAGCGAGATGCCCACCACGTTGTGCGGATCACCCTCGACGCCGTAGACGAACGCGCCGCCCAGCCCGTCGAGGGTGAAGCCCCCCGCGACCCGCATCGGCTCGCCGGTGGCGACGTACGCGGCGATCTCGTCGTCATCGACGTCGGCGAATCGCACGGTCGTGGCTGCCACCGCGCTGACCTCACGGCGGTCCGGCGCGACGACGTGATGGCCGGTGAGCAGCACACCGTCACGACCGCGCATCGCCTGCCAACGCGCCGTCGCCTCCGCCGCATCGGCGGGCTTGCCGAGCGGCTGGCCTTCGAAGTCGAGCACGGAGTCGCACCCGATCACATAGGCGTCGGGGTGCAGCAACGCGACGGCTCGTGCCTTCCGAGCGGCGAGGACCGCGGCGATGTCGTAAGGCGCGCCGGTAACGTCGTCCTCGGAGACGCCGCTGACCACCACTTCGGGTTCGATGCCAGCGTTGCGCAGCGTCTGCAGCCGCGCGGGAGACGCACTCGCCAGAACCAGCCGGGGCTTCCGCTCGCCGGACATCACTGAGCCACGGCAGCGACGGCCTTCTTCAGCTGGATCTCCACCAGCCTCACCGTCTCGGTGAAGTCCTTGCCGGTCGGGTCAGCCTTGGTGGTCAGGTAGGCGCGCTGCAGGTTGCAGACGACTCGGCCGACGCGGGCAGCCACCACCTGGCGGACGTACTGCAGCTGGGTCGACTTGGCGTCGGCGTACACGCGCTCGATCCTCGCCAGGACCTCGTCTGCACCCGGCACCGTCACGTCGTTCACCGGTGTGATGACGTCGTAGTTCCCCTCGGCGGCCTTCCAGTGCAGGCAGTGCGCCTCAACGTCGTTGTGAGCGGTGCGCCAGGCATCGATGCGGTCCGGCGCGTAGGCACTCACGACGAAGCTGCCGATGGTGGCTCCGGCCTTGGAGCCCTCGGTGAGCTGCGCATCCGCGGTCGCGCGGGGCGGCACGACCACACTGGCGCTGACGTGTCCGGGGCACAGCTCGCTCTTGCCCTTGGAGCCCTTCGTCTGGTTGATCTTCTTCGGTTGGATCCAGGGGGATCCGAGGTCGGCAGCCGTGACGATCGCCAGCTTCACCGCGGCCTTGTCAGCGGCGAGAGTGGGAAGCGTGTACGACGGGCTCGGGGTGGGCGTCGGCTTCGACGCATCCGACTTCGGCGCGGACCCTCCGCCGCACGCGCCGACCAGGGAGCAGGCGAGCAGCAGGACGGCGGCTCGCAGCGAGCCGGATCGGTAGCGGTTCATGTGCCGGGACGCTACTCGCGCCGGACCCACCACCGCCGCAGATTCGCCGGGACCGGTGGCATGCTCCGCACCATGACTGACGCGCCCTTCAGCATGTTCCAGAACGAGATCTACTTCCGCGGGATCGCTGGCGAGCGCCCGGCTCTGCCGATGACCTTCGATGACCTGCAGGCCGCCGCCGAGAAGGTCATGAGCGAGGAGGCGTACGGCTACGTCGCAGGATCGGCCGGCTCCGAAGGGACCGCTGCAGCGAACCGCGCGGCCTTCGACCGGTGGCGGATCCTTCCCCGAATGCTGCGGGGAGTGGCCACTCGCACCATGCGGACGTCGGTGCTCGGCACCGCGATGCCCGCCCCCGTGATGCTGGGCCCGGTAGGGGTTCAGGGGATCGTGCATCCCGACGCCGAGCTCGCGGTGGCCCGCGCCGCGAGCGCGCTGGGGCTTCCCTTCTGCCTGAGCACAGTGTCGTCGTACTCGCTCGAAGAGGTCGCGGAGGCGGCCGGCGATGGACCGCGCTGGTTCCAGCTCTACTGGCCGAAGGACGTGTCGGTACGGCAGTCGCTGCTGAAGCGGGCGGAGGCGGCCGGGTACGGCGCCATCGTGGTGACGCTCGACACGATGATGCTGGCCTGGCGGCCGCGCGACCTGCGCACCGGCTACCTGCCGTTCCTGCAGCGGCAGGGGCTGGCCAACTACTTCACCGATCCCGCGTTCCAATCGGGCCTCGCGAAGCCGGTCGAGGACGATCCGATGGCTGCGGTCGGGCACTGGATCGGGATGTTCGGCAACCCGGAGGCCACCTGGGAGGACCTGGTTGACCTGCGTGCGGACACCTCGTTGCCGATGTTGGTGAAGGGCATCCTCGATCCGGAGGACGCGCGGCGGGCGATCGACTGCGGCGTCGACGGGATCGTGGTGTCCAACCACGGTGGCCGGCAGGTTGACGGGTCGATCGCGGCGTTGGATGCCCTGCCGCGTGTCGTCGAGGCGGTCGGCGGTGCGGTGCCGGTGCTGCTCGACAGCGGCGTGCGCGGGGGCTCCGACATCGCCAAGGCGGTCTGCCTCGGGGCCGCGGCAGTCCTCATCGCGCGGCCCTGGGTCTACGGGCTCGGCATCGCCGGTGAGGAAGGGGTGCGCCATGTCCTGCGCTGCGTCCTCGCG
>JAVEEJ010000022.1 GCA_030840515.1 Frankiaceae bacterium
CGCTGCGCGGCATCATCTGCCAGCGCCTTGTCCCGCGCGCCGACGGCGAAGGCCGTTGCGTGGCGATGGAGATCTGCGTCGGCACCGGCCGCATCGCCGACGCGATCAGCGACCCGGACAAGACCTCGACGCTGAACGCGCTCATCGGCGATGGGGCCTACTACGGCATGCAGACCTTCGACCAGCACCTCGTCCAGCTGATCCGCGACGGCGTGGTCACCCTCGAGGCCGCCATGCTCGCGTCCACCTCGCCCCACGACCTCACGGTGGAGCTCCGGCGCCTCGGTCTGGTCGCCTAGCCTCTCCTGTTTCGGGGGGCCCCAGGTGGTCAAGGCGCCCAGGGTGGGCGCCGGTTCGCGGGGATTTGGGTAGTCTGCGTGGTCTCCGGGGAACCGTCGTTCCCCCGGGCTTCGGAGCCGGCCTTGCTGCGTCTAGGACCCACCGCCCCTCGTCTCGCCGTCGCTGCCGCCGCACTTGCTGTGAGCTTGCCGATGATCGCGGGACCCGCCACAGCCACACCCGCCGGTCCGAGCTATCAGATCTACGACGTGGGCTTCAAAGGTGGCGAGCCCGGCATCAGCTATGACCCGTCCCACGACGCCACGTTCTACGCCGCCGGGACGACGGTGATGAAGCTTCGCTGGGACAACGACGGTCACATGGCGAAGTCGGACGTCTCGCCCAGTTTCGGTCCCACCACCCTCGACACCATCATCGTCACCGATCAGCGCACCCACCGCACGTTCGTGTCCTACCTCGCGTTGGCCTGCTCCTTCATGTCCTACACCGACGACGCCGAGTCGTGGAGCAACTCCACCGGTTGCGGGGCGGGTGCCGCTGTCGACCACCAGGCGATCGGTGTCGGCCCGCTTCACGCGCCGCTGACGGCCGGACCCACGGGCTATGACGGCGCGGTCTACTACTGCGCCCAGGACTCCTACAACGGCCAGTGCTCCGTGAGCCTCGACGGTGGCGTCACCTTCGCGCCGGCGGTGCCGGTCGCGAACACCCCCGCGAACCTCGTCGGGGACCCCTACGGCGGTGCCTGCTCGGCGTTGCACGGGCACCCGCGGGTGGGCCCCGACGGCACCGCCAACCTCCCCCTGAAGGGGTGCGGAGGGGTGCCGACGCTCAACAACGCGACGAACAGCGAGTTCTTCGGTGGCCGACCGAGCCTGACGGTCACCGAGAACAACGGTGCCAGCTGGGAGGTCCGCCTCGGCCCAGCCGGGACCCACAACCCCGACGAGTCAGACCCGTCGGTCGCCGTCGGTCCCAAGGGCACGCTCTACTACGGCTGGGAGGACGGGTCGAACCCGTCCGACACAGTCGGCGGAACCAAGTCAGCGGCGAAGGTCGCCACCAGCCGCGACGGTGGCAAGACCTGGTCCAACCTGACGGACGTGAGCACCCCCCTCGGCCTGCACAACGTGCAGTTCCCCGAGATGATCACCGGGGATGACGACCGTGCTGCGTTCTCGTTCATCGCCACACCGGGCATCGGCAACGACCAGGACAACTCCTTCCGCGGCGTCTGGCACCTGTATGTCGCGACCACCTACGACGCGGGTAAGACCTGGGTCACGGTGGACGCCACCCCCAAGGACACCGTGAACAAGGGCTGCGTCCACATGCTCGGCCTGGCCCCCGGGTCGCAGCGCACAGACAACTGCTCCTACCGCAACATGCTCGACTTCAACGACATCACCGTCGACAAGACCGGCCGCGTGCTGGTCGCCTACACGGACGCCTGCGGCATCGCGTGCGGGGAAGCCGACGCGTGGCACGCCGACACCGACCAGCTGAAGGTGGTCCGGCTCTCGTGCGGACTGGGGTTGCGGTCTGCGTACGACGCGGTCCTGTCCTCGGGAACGCTCTGCTCGGGCGTTTCCGCAGGCGGTAGCGGTGGGCTCGGCGGCTCCGGTTCTGGTTCTGGTTCGGGGTCCGGCTCGGGTTCGGGTTCCGGGTCCGGCGGCGGACTCGCCACGACGGGAGCGCCGGCTGCGGTCGGGGTCATCGCGTTGCTCATGCTGGGCACCGCGCTCGCCCTGCGTCGTCGGCGTGCAACCCGGGAGCGCTAGCCGACGCTGCCGGCGTGGCCTCAGGTCAGGCTGACGGAGGTCCTGCCTGCACGAGGCCGTGCTCGACGCACCGCGCGTTCCAGCCGGTCGGTAGCACCTGCACCACCATCCGGCGCCGGCACACCGCGCAGTAGCGCGGCGGCTCCAAGCCCAGCAGGCATGACCGGTGCACGGGGTCATCCTTCGGGCGCCCGCAGAAGGGGCAGAACTCCGACGCGCTCACAGCACGAGCTCGTAGCCGAGGAGCTCGATCCCCGGGCCCGGCTCCCAGTCGTTCTCCGGTGCACGCCGGAAGCCGATGCGCTCGTAGATGTGGTGCGCGGTGGTCATCGCGGGCTGGGTCGACAGCCGCACCCTCTGACAGCCCAGCTCGCGGGCAAGCTCGACCGATGCCTGCGCCAGCGCGGTGCCGACACCGCTGCCACGCGCCGAAGGCGCCGTCACGAGCATGCGCACGACCGCGTCGCCCGGTTCGCCCTGCTCGGCGTAGTCAGGACCCGCGTCGGGGGTGAACACGGCAACTGCTCCCAGCAGGGACTCCGCCTCGTCGACGGCGACCAGCACCGTGCCTACCGCGGCACGGGCCTCGGCGTCACGCAGCGTCTCGCCGTACCCGTGGTCGTTGTCGAGGTAGCCCTCGACCGCGTAGGCGTTCTCCGTGAGCTCACCCACGGCGCGGAGCTCGTCGGCGCGCGCTGGGCGCACCATGAACCGCGCTGTCATGGTCGAACGCTAGCCGTCAGGCCAGGTGCGGTGCCTCCTCGTAGATCATCCCGGAGGCGCTGCCCTGCACGACGAGCTCGGCGCCGCGGCGGAAGGTCTTCATCAGGTCCGCATCGGCGTAGAAGCGGTTCTGCTCGTCGGTCATCTCCTGCAGCGAGTCGTAGTCGCAGGTCTGCACGATGACGTTGCCCTTGCCGGTCAGCGGCGTGAGGTTGCTCCACGGCTTGAACTTCTTGGCGATCATCGCCTGGTCGAGCTCCTCGCAGATCTCGAGGTACTCGGCGAAGTGGCCGTACTTGACCTCGCACTCGTTGGTGACCCTGATCATGGCTGCTCCTCCCGCGCTCGACGTCGTTGTCGGAGCGCTGCACCGGACATTCCTCCTGGCCGCAACGATCGGCAATGCCCCGTTCTGACCAGGAGGGGAGTCGTGCGGCGTGAGTGGGTACGTCCGGCTCATGCAGACTCCGACACCTGCCCTGCGCCGGGCTCGGCGGCGCTTCCAGCGCTTCTACCCCGAGGGATTCCACGACAGCGAGTACGTCGCCCTCGAGCGCGACTACAAGTGGCAGGCCCACCGCACATGGGAGGCGAGCCTCGGCCGGGACCAGCTCAAGGAGGCCCTGAGCGAGGGGACCCACCGGGAGGCCGCTGCCCAGGCCGTGCGCATCGAGTCACGGACCAACCTGCTGTTCTCGTTCGAGAAGATGGCGGTCAGGGACGCGGTCGCCACGGATGCCGGCGCCCGCGACTTCGTGGAGGGCCTCTACGACTGGCTGCACGGATCGGGCAGCGAGTCGGAGCGCTTCGAGCGGTGGGTGGAGACCGTCCGCGGCCTTCCGCGTCGCCAGACCCGGGTACTGACCTGGCCGGTGGCGACTGTCTTCGGGTTCATCGCTCGGCCGCGGGTGCACATCTTCCTCAAGCCGACGGTGACTCGGGTGGCCGCGGAGCGGATGGGGCTCGAGTTCGACTACCGCTCGGCCGTCCAGTGGTCGACGTACTCGTCGCTGCTGTCGCTCGCTCGCGAGGTGAAGGGCGCCACGTCCGACTGGCGACCGCGCGACATGATCGACGTGCAGTCGTTCATCTGGGTGCAGGGTTCTGACGAGTACTCCTGAGCACGGGTCTTACAGCGTGGCCGAGAGCGCCTTCACGGGCATGGCCAGCTCGTCGAGCAGGTCCAGGTCACTGGTGGCCGGCCGGCCCAGCGTCGTCAGGTAGTTGCCGACGATGACCGCGTTGATCCCACCGAGCAGGCCGTCGCGGGTGCCGAGGTCTCCGAGGGTGATCTCGCGGCCGCCGGCGTAGCGCAGGATCGTGCGCGGCAAGGCCAGCCGGAAGGTGGCGATGGTCTTGAGCGCCTCCGTTCCCTCCATGACAGGCAGGTCGCCGAAAGGCGTGCCAGGGCGGGGGTTCAGGAAGTTGAGCGGCACCTCGTCGGGCTGCAGCTCGGCGAGCTGAGCGGCGAACTCCGCGCGCTGTGCGCGTGTCTCGCCCATGCCGACGATGCCGCCGCAGCACACCTCCATGCCGGCCGCGCCCACCATGCGCAGCGTCTCCCACCGCTCCTCCCAGGAGTGCGTGGTCACCACGTTCGTGAAGTAGGAGCGCGCGGTCTCGAGGTTGTGGTTGTAGCGGTGCACGCCGATCGCGGCGAGCTCGTCGACCTGATCCTGCGTGAGCATCCCGAGCGAGCAGGCGACGTTTATGTCGACCGCGTCCTTGATGGCTGCGACGCCTGCTTTGACCTGTGCCATCAGCCGCTCGTCCGGACCCCGCACGGCAGCGACGATGCAGAACTCGGTGGCTCCGGTGGCCGCAGTCTCCACCGCCGCCTTGACCAGTGACGGGATGTCGAGCCAGGCCGCGCGAACGGGACTCGAGAACAGCCCGCTCTGCGAGCAGAAGTGGCAGTCCTCCGGGCAGCCGCCGGTCTTGAGCGAGACGATGCCCTCGACCTCGACCTCGGGTCCGCACCAGCGCATCCGCACCTCATGGGCCAGCTGAAGAAGCGCCGGGATGTCCTCGTCGGGGAGCTCCAAGCACTGGAGCGCCTGCGACTCGTCAAGGCCGACGCCGCGACCGAGCACCTGCTCGCGCGCGACTTCGAGGATGTCGCTCACCCGTGCACCTCCATCGACCAGTGGTGCCGGAATCCTGCCGCATCGAACCGGCCACCCAACGCGGGGCCGAGCGAGC
>JAVEEJ010000078.1 GCA_030840515.1 Frankiaceae bacterium
TGGCCCAGCCGATCACGCTGGCGACGGCCGACCTGCACGAGGGGCTGGCGGCCCAGCGCGAGAAGCGCCCGGCCCGCTTCAGCGGCCGCTAGCGGCTCGGTCGACGGGCGCCGGACGTTCGGAACCCCCGGCCCGGCTGACCCGCTCGCCTTCCCCTTGCGAGCGGCTCACCCGAGTCCGGGGGCTCCGTTGCGCCGAACCTAGACACCGGCCTGCGAACCGGTCAACGGGCCGGCCGATCCTCCTGTGGACAGCCCTGTGGACAGGGTGTTGATGACGCGGGGTGTCGCTGTGGACAACCGAGGGACAAGCCTGTGGATGAGGATGTGGATCATCACCTCCAGGTGCTCTGACCTGGGCTTTCGGCGTCCACGGCCTGTGGAGGGAAGAAAGTCGGGCACTCTGGCGGCTGCCCGGCCGACGCGCGGGACGGGGAGCTGTGGAGGACATCCCCACGCTGTCGGGCAGCCGGGTTAGCGTGCTGGTCATGCGCCGCACCTCCACCCTCACGCTCGCGGACGGCACCGAGATCGACATCGTCCGCAGCACCCGCCGCCGCCGGTCCGTGTCGGCCTACCGCGAGGCCGGGCGCACGGTTCTGCTGGCCCCGGAGCGGATGTCGCTTCGCGAGCTCACGCAGGCGGCCGAGGAGCTCCATGCCCGGCTCGTCAGCCGCGAGGCGAAGCGCAGGCCGTCCGACGCCCACCTGCTCAGGCGCTGCGAGGATCTCGCCCGTCGGTGGCTGGAGGGCGGTGAGCTGCCCGAGACGGTGCGCTGGGTGTCCAACATGCGCACCCGCTGGGCGTCGTGCACGCCGGTCGACCGGGCGATCCGGGTCTCCGACCGGCTGCGGGACGCTCCCGAGTACGTGCTCGACTACGTCCTGGTGCACGAGCTTGCCCACCTCGTCGAGCCCAACCACAACGCGCGCTTCTGGGCGCTGGTGGAGCCGTTCCCGCAGCCCGAGACGGCGCGCGCGTGGCTGGAGGGCTTCACCGCCGGCGTGCGACTCGAGCCGTCGGCGGTGGAATCCGAGGCGAACGGGGGGGTCGACCCTGCCCCGGTGCCGCGACCGGCCTCGCCGCGACGGGTCGCGAGACCCGGGGTCGCGGCCGCTCAGGGGGCGTTGTTCTCCGTCGGCGGCTCGCCGGCATCATCCAGCGAGGAGAGATCGAGCGGAGCCGAGCGCTCGGCGTAGCCGGCAGGGTCGTCAAGATCCGCCGCGTCGGGCAGCAGGTCCGGGTGCCCCCAGGTCGCGTCGCGCCCGTCGCTGCCGCCGACCCGGGTCAGCTCGCCCCACAGCTCAGCGGCCTCGCGGAGCCGTCGTGGTCGCAGCTCAAGACCGACCAGCGTCGCAAACGCCTGCTCGGCAGGGCCGCCGGCAGCCCGCCGGCGCCGCTGCGCCTCGCGCTGCGCACCCGCCGAAGGCAGCCGGTCCGCAGCGGCGGCCGCCACCACGTGGTCGACCCAGCCCTCCACGAGCGCCAGGCCCGTCTCGAGTCTGGCCAAGGCGGCGGTCTGCTCAGGGGTGTCCTGGGGGGCGAACAACCCGCCCGCCAGCGCCTCCTGGAGCGACTCGGGGTTGCTCATGTCCACCTGCTGAACGGCCTGCTCGAGCGCCTCGCGGTCGACATGAATACCGCGGGCGTAGGCCTGCACCGCCCCGTGCAAGTGCGCTCGGAGCCACGGGACGTGCGTGAACAGCCGCTGGTGCGCCGCCTCCCGCAGCGCCACGTGCAGCCGGACCTCGTCCAGCGGCAGCCCGAGACCCGACGCCCAGGCCTGGATCGAGGTGGGCAGCAAGGCTGCGGTCGCCGTGGGGCCGAGGGGGATCCCGATGTCGCTTGCGCTGAGCACTTCGCCAGCCAGCGCGCCGATGCCCTGGCCGACCTGGGCGCCGAACACCAGCCCGCCGACCTGCTGCAGCATCCCGAGCATGGGGCCGAGGCCCGCCTGGGCCTCCTCGGGCACGCTCGCCGAGAAGGCCTCGACCATCCGGCTCGCCACCGGATCGGTCAGGGTGCGCCAGGTGTCCTTGGTGGATTCCACCCACTGCGCACGGCTCCAGGCCTCCGCGTGGGTGATGCCGGAGGGCATCGCGGTCACCGCGTCGAGCCACAGGTCCGCCAGCCGCAGGGCCGCCTCGGTCGCCGCCTGCTCTGCGGGGCCGGGAGACGGGTCGTCGCCGGCGATGGCCTGCCGCGCCACGTTGGTGGCCAGCGACCAGTCGACGGGTCCCCCGCCTTCGCCAGCCCCCTGCAGCAGGTCAGCCACCCGGCGCAGCACCCCGGCCAGGTCGCCCGGGTCGCCTCCGAACAGCCCACCGAAGGGATCGGGCTGGCTCACGGTGACTCCTCTTGCCGCTCACTTGGCAGACTGCCTGCTCCACCGTAACCACGGAGGTCTGCAGTGAGTTCCCCGCCCGTCAGCGGCGCCGTCGCCATCAGCGGCGAGCCGATCGACGTCTCCGCCGTACTCGCCTCCGTCGGCTCGTCCGCGCGCGGCGGCACGGTCCTGTTCACCGGTCAGGTCAGGGACCACGACGAGGGCAAGGGAGTCCGCGAGCTCGAGTACGTCGCACATCCGACGGCGGTGCGGCAGCTCGAGGAGGTGGTGGCACAGGTGGCGCGGGAGTTTCCAGAGGTCGGCCTGGCGGCGGTGCACCGGGTCGGGCTGCTCACCGTCGGGGATGTCGCGGTCGCCGTGGCCGCCGGCGCGGCGCATCGTGACGAGGCGTTTCGCGCGGCCCGACTGCTGATCGACCGGGTGAAGGACGAGGTGCCGATCTGGAAGCGGCAGCGCTTCCTCGACGGCGGTGAGGAGTGGGTCGGATCGCCTTCCCCATAAGGGTTTTTCGCGTGGTGCCAGTCCGACAGTTGACGGCTGGGTTTACAGTTGTCCCGTTGTTCGTTCTTGTCGTCCCCCCGCAACGACCGTGGCTTGAGGCGTATCGCTCATGTGGCAGACCCTGATGTGGACCGGCGCCCCTGTGGTGGCGCTGCTCCTCGGCATCGTGTGGGCGCATTGGCGGAGCCGGGACCGCGGGCCGGTGGAGACGATGGCCTCGGTGGAGGAGTACGAGCGGTTCCGGGCCGCCATCCAGAAGCCGAGCGCGGTCGTGGTGCCCGCACAGCGCGGTGAGCGCCCCGACCCCAAGCGGGCCAAGGCCAGCTAGCACCAGGCAACGACGAAGGGCCCGGCCGATGCGGCCGGGCCCTCATCATGAGGCTGAGCGAGGAATGCCTAGTAGGTGACGCAGTAGTCGCCTTCGGCTGGCTGGCCGTCAGCGTGAACGGCCTGGGTGCCCTCCCAGACGAGGCAGATGCGGTCCTTGTGGCCGTCGCCGATGATCGGGATCGGCGGCGGGGCTGCCGAGGCTGAGCCGGTCGTCGCGAGGATGATCGGCGCGCTGGTCAGGGCCAACGTGAGTGCTGCTATGCGTCGCATGGGGGGTTCTCCTGGCTGGGGTTAAGGAGCGCTGGGGGCGCACTGCGTAGTGGGGACCTGGGGGAGCGTTCGACAGTCGACGGCGTCCACGTACACGCCCACCCGTCGAATCCCTGTGGGGTTCTCCGGGAGCGGGGGGCCGATGTAGATCTTGTACTTGCCCGCGTGGCTGCATCCGGCGGAGACGTCCGTGTCCGTGGGGCAGATGGGCGGGAGCTGGTCAACCGCGTCGAGGGTGGTATGGCCCTTCGCCGCCGGGACCGCTGCATGAGCGGCCGCTGCCCGGTGAACGGTGGGCGTGACGACCACGGTCGAGACCGTGCGCGGCATCGTGATGACGGGGACGGCCGCGGTGGCCGCCGGCGGTGCTCCCTGCGGACCGGTCGGGCTGAGGCCGATGGCGCTGATGGCTGACAGGCCGGCGATCGAGAGGGCAGCGCCGCTGAGCGCGGCCTTGCGAACGGCGGCGCGCAGCTTGCCCAGCCCGCTCAGGCTCTTGAGCCAGGGGGCCAGCACGATCAGGCCGCCGACGGGAAGCGTGCCCCCGCGTGCGGCGTACTCGCGGCGCAGCGTCTTGCGCGCCCGGTGCAGGAGCGAGCGGACGGTGGGCTCGGTGAGCCCGTAGCGCTCGGCGATCTCGTCATAGGACTGGCCCTCGACCTCGCGTGCCCACAGCACGGCCGCCTGGCGGGTGGGCATGCACTCGAGGGCGTCAAGGGCGAGCCGTGCCTCGTCGCGGGCGACGACCACGTCGGCGGTGTCGCGGCCGATCCGGGTCTGCTCGGGGACGTCGGCCACGGTGACCGACCGGCCCCGCACCCGGACCCGGTCGATGACCAGGCGGCCGGTGACCACGGTGGACCAGGCCATCAGGTCGTCGACGGTGGCGAACGAGGACCGGTGCTGGTAGGCGCGGAGCAGAGCCTCCTGGACAACTTCCTCAGCCTCGTGCGAGGAGCCCAGGCGCCGCGTGGCGTAGCGCTGCAGGCGCGGTCCGGCCTCCGCCAGGGCAAGGTCGAGGTCGAATGGGGCAGCCGCGTCATCGACGAGCGGCGGCACCAAACTCAGGTGCGGGCCTCCTGGCGCGACCTCGGGGGAGATCGTGCTCGGGAGGTCGTGAGCAGAGCTCATGCGGACCTCGCTGGGGTGATCGGGGAGTACTCCCACCCGCCTCAACGGACGAGTCAGGGATTGGTCGCGGCCTGGCGGCCAGGAACTTCCCGACGAATGGTGCCAGACCAGGACACCTGTACGGAAGAGCAGGGGGGTCACGGCAATCGGGTGAACTTCACGGGAGCCCGCGCTCAATCCGGGCTCCCAGGCTGCCGAACCAAGAGGGCAGAAAGCACCACCCCCGCCCACCCGTGAGGTCATCGTGGAGCACGTCGTCTTCTACCCCGGCGCCGAGGGTGCCGCGTTCAAGCGTGTCGCCTCCCTCGAGGACGCGGTCCGCCTCGTCGAGCACCTGCGCAACGTGGAGGGTGTCGCTGAGGTCTCCGTGCACTCGCTCACCGAGGTGCCCATGGCGTTCAAGGCCTACTACAAGGTCGAGGTGCCCGGCGCGGCTGCTGCTGAGCCTGAGGCCGCCCCGGCCGCTGAGCCCGAGCCTGCCGAGGCCCCTGCAGAGCCTGTCGCCGTCGAGGCCGCAGCCCCGGAGGCGGCAGCCGAGGAGGTCCCCGCTGTGGAGCCTGTGGGCCCTACGGCGGAGGCGCCGGCGCAGGACGCACCGGACGCCTCGGCCGAGCCCGTGCTCGCCGGCGCTGAGTCCAACGGGCACCGCGAGGTCACCGGCCTCGGCTTCTTCGCCAGCTGACCGACCCCTCGTCGCGGTTCACCGGGTCCTCCCGACCCAGTGGGCGGCGTACTCGCACCCTCTCGTCGGTAACTGCAGCCAGCATCCGTCTACCCTCACGCCATGACGCGCCGCGGGATGACCCTTGCGGCCTCCGGCGTGCTGGCGGCCGTCCTGGCCATCGTCGGGCTCGCGATGCCGGTCCCGTATGTGCTGCTCAAGCCCGGCCCGACCTTCAACACCCTGGGTGAGTTCGGCAACAAGCCGCTCATCGGGATCAGTGGCCACGCGCAGTACCCCACCGGTGGGCACCTGGACCTCACCACCGTCAGCGTCATCGGCGGGCAGGACAACCGGGTGTCGCTGTTCGACGCGCTGCGCGGCTGGCTCGACGACACCACGGCCGTCGTCCCGGAGGAGCTGATCTTCCCGCCCGACACGAAGCCGGACGAGGTGCAGCAGCAGAACGCCGACGACATGCGCGAGTCGCAGGACCACGCCCGCGTCGCCGCCCTGCGCTACCTCAACATCCCGGTCACCACCGAGCTCGTCGTCTCCAGCACCGCGGCCGGCAGTCCGGCCGACAACGTCGGGCTGACCCGTGGCGACGTGATCACCCAGGTCGACGGCGAGACGGTCACCTCGGCGCAGCAGCTTCGAGGCCTGATCGGACGGCACAAGGTCGGCGAGGCAGTCAGCGTCACCTTCGTGCGCAACGGCCGGACCGCGACGGTGAAGCCGATCACGATCCAGTCCACCGACAAGCCGCTGCGCCCGATCATCGGGGTCACCCCGGCTGAGCGACCCAACCTGCCGTTCGAGGTCACCATCGGGCTCAAGGACGTCGGCGGTCCCAGCGCGGGCCTGATGTTCGCGCTCGGCATCGTCGACAAGCTCACGCCGGACGAGCTCACCAACGGCCAGTACGTCGCAGGCACCGGCACCATCGACGATGACGGCACTGTCGGCCCGATCGGCGGCATCCAGCAGAAGATCGCCGCGGCGCGGGCCAAGGGCGCCACCGTGTTCATGACCCCGGCAGCCGACTGCGCAGAGGCGGCGGCGGCCCGACCCAACGGTCTGAAGCTGGTGCGGGTCAGCACACTGACTGAGGCCGTCGCCAGCCTGCAGAAGCTGGCCTCTCATCAGAAGGTCACGGAGTGCACCGCCTCCTGAGCGCTCGGCATCCCCTCGTGGACATCGCCGCCGCGCGCCGGGGCCTCACCGCAGCCGCGCGAACCTAGACTCCGGCCATGGCGCCCGGCGTCCCCTTCGTGCCGCTCGCCGGTGTGCAACTGGTGGCGATCGCCGCCGACCTCGGGCTCGCCGTCGTCGCGCTCAACCCGCGCTGGCGTCGCCGCACCACCCCGCTGCTGGTGCTCGCGTGTCTCGCGCTCGCCTTGTCCGACGGGCTGACCGCGACGCGCTTCGGCCACGGCGAGAGCGACGGCCTGACCTGGCTGCGGGCCGCGGCGCATGCCGGCATCGCGCTCGGTGTGCTGAGCCGGGCGTTCGGGGGCAACCGCTTGAAGCGGGTGGCGAGTACGACGGCCGCCACCGCTGGGGCGGTCGTCGTGCCGCTCGGCGCCGCCCCGACCCCCGCCTTCTGTGCTGCCGGCGCCGCACTGCTCGCAGCCGGCCTCACGCAGCGCCTCAGGGGCGTCGACGAGTGGTGGGCGCGGCTGCTCTGCCTCGGCTTCATCGGGCTTGCTGTGGCGGCGGCGCTGGAGCCGGCGGCACGGGACAACAAGGCAGCCGCCTTCGTCCTGATCGTGGTGCGTGGCCTGGGCTCGCTCCTGCTCCTGCTCGGCGTCGCACGTGTCTCGCGCACCAGCCTGCTGGCGCAGGTGGTGGGTGCCAGCCTGGTAGGCGTGCTCCTGATGGCGATCGGGGCGGTCGGGGTCGGCGGTGTCGTCGCCTCTTCGGTGCAGCGGCAGCAGGAGCGATCACTCGGACGGATCGCTGCCGGGCAGGTGGCGCAGGTCCAGGACGAGGTGCCCACCGCCACCTCGCTCGCCGCCGTGGTGGCGGTGTGCCCCAACGAGCCCGACGTGTGCTTCCAGAAGCTCGGCTCGATCGGGGTCCTTCCCGACGACTTCTACGCCGTGATCTACCGGGACGGCCGCGCCCCGAACACCTCACCCGGGATGACGGCATCCGAGCTCATCGCGGTGCGCGGTCTCCCGCTCGTCGCGAGAGCGCTCAACCCGAGTCTGCCGACGGATCGTCAGCCCGGCGGCACCGTCGCGGCGTTCGGGCCAGGCGTTGCCGTGATCGGCGTCGCGGCGCCGAACGCGCCGAAGCCGCCATACGTGGCCGTGTACGGCGGCCGCCTGGGCTCGGGTTTCGCCAGCAACGCGAAGAAGCAGTCGCAGTACGACGTCACCGTCCTCGCAGGCGGCGTCGTGAGCGCGACCACCCTCAGCGACGACGACGTCAGAGCGATCGCCGGCGACAGCCACGTGAAGGCGATCGCGGCCCGCTCCGCGCCCGGCGGACGGGTGATCTCAGTGCCGGCCCTCGGCAGCCGGCCGACGATCGCGTTCGCGCTCATCACCGCGCCCGACGACGTGCTGCCCCTGGGTGTGCTGGCTGTCTCCCAACGCGCCGAGATCGCCTTGCAGGCCGAGCGGCGGGCGTTCACCGAGGTCTTCATCACCGCGGTCCTGGTGCTGCTGCTCGTGGCCCTGGTCGCCTGGATGCTGGGTCGGCGACTGGTGCGGCCCGTGCGCCAGCTCACCGTCGTGGCCGCACGGGTTCGCCGCGGTGACTTCACCGCCCGTTCGGACCTCGGGGGCCTTGACGAAGTCGGCCGACTGGGGCGGGCGATGGATGCCATGACAGCGTCGCTGGAGCAGACGACAGCGGATCTGCGCACAGCAGCCGAGGAGCAGCAGGCCATCAGCGCGCGGCTGGGTGCGGTGCTCGACTCCATGACCGAGGCGCTCGTGGTCGTCGAAGCGGGCGGCGTGGTGGGCCAGGCCAATCCCGCAGCCTTGGAGCTGCTCGGCGTCAAGCCGGACGACATCATCGGCCGCCCGACCAACGAGGCGCTGGTGCTGACCGACCCCACCGGCGGCACCGTGATCCTGCGTCCTGGGGCCGTGGGCGAGGGGCTGCTCGCCCGTGCCGACGGCACGACTGTGCCAGTGGCCTACTCCAGCGCCGCCCTCGCGGGGACCGGGCGCACAGGCGCCGTGGTCCTGTTGCGCGACACCTCCCGCGACCGTGAGGTCGAGCGGATGAAGACCGAGTTCTTGTCCAACGTCAGCCACGAGCTGCGCACGCCGCTGACCCCGATCCGCGGGTACGCCGAGATCCTGCGCCGCCAGCGCGGCGTCAGCGAGCAGCAGCGGGACAGCTACCTCGGGACCATCGCGGACTCCGCCGTGCGGATGAGCCGCGTGGTCGACCTCATCGTCGATGTCGCGGCGATCGACGCCGGGCGGGTCTCGTGGGAGCCGCGCGAGGTGTCGGTGGGCGCTTGGGTGGACGAGCGGCTCGACCTGTGGCGCAAGCGCGCCCCCGAGCGGGCCAATGACCTGAGGCGACGCGTGGCCGCACGGCTCCCAGACCTGCTCGTCGATCCCGTGTGGCTGGGCAAGGCCGTGGACGAGCTCGTCGACAACGCGCTCAAGCACTCGCCACCCGGGACCCCCATCACGCTGTTCGCCGCCGCCTCACCCACCGGCCGAACCGCCCGCGTCGGTGTCAAGGATGCGGGCCCAGGCCTCGACCCGGAGGCACTGCCGGAGCTGTTCACCGACTTCCGGCAGGTCGACGGCTCGGCCACCCGGCGCGTCGGTGGCCTGGGTCTGGGACTGTCCTTCGTGCGTCGCATCGCCGACGCGCAGGGGATGGGCCTTGTCGTCAGCAGCACGCCTCGCAAGGGTGCCGAGTTCGCGCTCGACGTACCCGTCGTCTCCGCTCGTCCGCGGCGCCGGGCCGCCGCCCGCAAGAGCGCGGGCGGCGCCACCGGGTCGCGGACTTCCGGGAACCGCCGGCGCCCTGGATAGGTTGAGCCTCCGTAGGGCGCGCCCCCGTGCCCCCGGTGAGGGAGTGCTGTGAGCTTCACGCGTTCGCCCGGTCGGCGCAGCGGTGGTTTCAGCGGCCGTCGGCGCAGCCTGCTGGTGCCCATCCTGATCGTGCTCGCCGTGCTCGTGGTGCTGGTGCTTGGCCTGGGCGGCATCTACACCGACCTGCTCTGGTTCAGGTCGGTCGGCTTCGCCAAGGTGTTCAGCACCGTGCTGACCGCGCGCATCACCCTGTTCCTGCTGTTCGGCTCCCTCGTCGGTGCCATCGTCGGTCTCAACGCGGTCATCGCCTATCGACTGCGTCCCGCCTTCCGTCCGATGTCCCCGGAGCAGGACGGGCTTGAGCGCTACCGCCTCGTCATCGAACCGCGTCGCTGGCTGGTCTTCGTCGGGGTGTCGCTCGTCATCGGCGTCTTCGCCGGGCTGTCGGCTGCCTCGCGCTGGTCGCTGTGGCTGCAGTGGCGCCACGGCGTGAGCTTCGGCCGCAAGGACGCCCAGTTCGGTCGAGACGTCTCCTACTTCGTGTTCACCTACCCGTTCCAGCGGATGGTGCTCGGCTACCTGTTCACCGCGGTGGTGCTCGGCCTCATCGTGGCGGCCGTCGTGCACTACGTGTTCGGCGCCCTGCGGCTACAGACACCCGGCGAGAAGGTCACGCCCGCCGCACGGGCGCACATCTCGGTGCTGCTCGGGATCTTCGTGCTGCTCAAGGCCGTCGCCTACTGGCTCGACCGCTATGGGCTCGCCTTCTCACCGCGCGGCATCGTCACCGGGCCTTCGTTCACCGACGTCAATGCGGTGCTTCCCGCCAAGACGATCCTGGCGATCATCGCCTTGATCTGCGCCGGCCTGTTTATCGCGAACCTCTGGTTCCGCGGTTGGACGCTGCCGATCGTCTCGGCTGGGGTCCTCGTCGTGTCGGCCATCGTGATCGGCGGCGTCTACCCGGCTCTGGTTCAGCAGTTCCGGGTGAAGCCCAACGAGTCCGACCGTGAGGCTCCCTATCTCAAGCGCATGATCGAGTCGACGCGGTTCGCCTACGGGCTCGAGCAGAACGTCGCGTCGTCCGACTACGCCGCCAAGACGACGGCCGACCCCGAGCAGCTGCGGGCCGACGCCGCCAACACGGCGAGCATCCGGCTCCTCGACCCCAACGTGGTGACCCCCACCTACGACCAGCTGCAGCAGATCCGCGGCTACTACGGCTTCGCCAACTCGCTCGACATCGACCGCTACACGATCGCGGGCAAGACCGTGGACACCGTCATCGCCGTGCGCGAACTCGACCTCAACGGGCTCTCGGAGTCGCAGAACAACTGGATCAACAAGCACCTGGTCTTCACGCACGGGTTCGGCGTCGTCGCCGCGCCGGGCAACGCGATCGACCCCGACGGCAAGCCGCTGTTCAGCGAGCGCGACATCCCGCCGACCGGGACACTGGGCGCCTACGAGCCCCGCATCTACTTCGGTGAGCGCTCTCCGGCCTACTCGATCGTCGGCGGAAACCAGAAGACCGAGCTCGACCGCCCCGACGAGGCCTCCGGCACTGGTCAGATCAACACGACCTACCAGGGCAAGGGCGGCGTGGCGCTGTCGAGCCCGCTGCGGCGGCTCCTCTACGCCGCGAAGTTCCGCGAGAAGAACGTGCTGCTGTCGGGGCGCATCGGATCGGACTCGAAGATCCTCTACATCCGCGATCCGCGGAAGCGCGTCGCCAAGGTCGCGCCCTGGCTCAAGCTCGACGGTGACCCCTACCCGGCCATCGTGGATGGGCGCATCCAGTGGATCGTCGACGGCTTCACCACGACGAGCCGCTTCCCCTACAGCCAGGCCAGTCAGCTCGGCGACGTCACGCAGGACGCGAACACGCAGACCGGCGCGACGACCGCGCAGGCCGACGCGCGGATCAACTACATCCGCAACTCGGTGAAGGCGACCGTGGACGCGTACGACGGCACGGTGACCCTCTACGCGTGGGACCCGACCGACCCGCTCCTGCGCTCGTGGATGAACATCTTCCCGGGCACGGTGAAGCCGCGCTCGGCCATGTCGGCCGAGCTCATCGCCCACGTGCGCTATCCCGAGGACATGTTCAAGGTGCAGCGCGACCGGCTCTCGAAGTACCACGTCACAGACCCGGGCGCCTTCTACAACGGCTCGGACTTCTGGGTGATCCCGAAGGACCCGTCGGGCAACACGGCCGCCCTGCAGCCGCCGTACTACTTGACCCTGAAGATGCCAGGGCAGGACAAGGCGACGTTCCAGCTCACGGCCAGCTATGTGCCGAAGAAGCGCTCCAACCTCGCAGCCTTCGTGGCGGTGTCCTCCGATGCCGCGGACTACGGGCGGATCCGCGTGCTCCAGCTCCCACGCAACACGCAGATCGACGGACCCGAGACCGTGCACAACAACTTCCAGACGACGCCCAAGGCGAAGACCGAGCTGCAGCTGCTCAACCAGGGCACCTCGCAGGTGCACCTCGGCAACCTGCTGACCTTGCCGGTCGGCGGTGGCCTGCTCTACGTGCAGCCGGTGTACGTGCAGGCGAAGACTCTGAACTCCTATCCGCGCATGCAGCGGGTGCTCGTGGAGTTCGGCGAGACCATCGCCTACGAGTCGACGCTGAGTGCAGCGTTGGACGTGGTCTTCAAGGGGACGAGTACGCCGACCATCAACCCGCCCCCGACGACCACGCCCGGGTCCACCGAGATCTCCGCGGCGGTGGCTGAGGTGAAGGCAGCCTTCGCGGCCGGCCAGGCGGCGCTGCGTGCCGGTGACCTCGAGGCCTACGCGCGTGCGCAGAAGCGGTTGGAGGCAGCGATCAACCGGCTCAGCGCGCTCGAGGCAGCGGCCAGCAAGCCGGGCAGCGGTCCCTCCCCGAGCCCAGGACCCCAACCCACGGCGTCGCCCTAGCGCGCCAACCCAGTGCGGTTGGTGCGCCGGTGACTCTGCGGCCAGCCCTTAGGCTCCGGCCGTGTCCCTGATCCCCGCGTTGATGTCGCCGACGGATGCGATGTTCCTCATCCCGGAGTCCCGCGAGCAGCCGATGCACGTAGGCAGCCTGCAGCTCTACGAGCCGCCGCCGGGTTCGGGGCCGGACTACCTCACAAGGCTCTACCAGCAGGCGATCGCCGAGCGATCGGTGAAGGCGCAGTTCCGCAAGCGGCCCTACCGGGGGCTCTCCACCCTGGGACAGTGGGCGTGGACGGTGGACGAGGACATCGACCTCGAGCACCACGTGCGGCACTCGGCGCTGCCCCCACCGGGTCGGATCCGCGAGCTGCTCGCGTTGGCTTCGAGACTGCACGGGACGTTGCTCGACCGGCAGCGGCCGATGTGGGAGGTCCACCTGATCGAGGGGTTGGCCGACGGGCGCTTCGCGGTCTACACGAAGATCCACCACTCGATGATGGACGGCGTTGCCGGGCTCCGGCTCATGGCGCGCTCTCTCAGCCCCGATCCGAGCCGGCTCGGCATGCCGCTGCCGTTCGTCGAGGACCGTGACCCTGAGAGCGCCGGCACGGGTGCCGGCGGCTCGCTGGCCGGGGTGATGCGCGGTGCGGCGAACGCGGTCAGCGGTGCGGTCGGCCTGGCCCCGCGGCTGCTGCGCATCGCGGAGTCGGGTGTCAGGGACCAGGTGACGGCGCTTCCGCTGCAGGCGCCGCGCACCGCGCTCAACGTGCCGATCACGGGCAGCCGGCGGTTCGCAGCCGACGGCTGGGACCTCGCGCGAATCAAGGCGGTCGGCCGTGCCGCAGACGCGACGGTGAACGACGTCGTGCTCGCCATGTGCTCCGGCGCGCTGCGCAGCTACCTGCTCGAGCTGGACGCCTTGCCCGAGTCGTCACTCGTGGCAATGACACCGGTGTCGCTGCGCGGCGCGGACGCGGGGGACGACTCGGGTAACGCCGTCGGCACCATCCTGTGCGTGCTCGGCACCGATCTCGATGAGCCTGCGCAGCGGCTCGAGATGGTGAAGGCCTCGATGAGCCAGGCGAAGTCCAACCTGGCCGGTCTGAGCCAGATGCAGGTCACGGCATTGAGCGGCTTCATGGTGGCGCCGCTCATTCTGAGCACGGCTGTCGCCGACGCGTCCCGCATCATGCGCCCGCCGTACAACCTGGTCGTGTCGAACGTTCCCGGCCCACCGTCAACCCTCTATTGGAACGGCTCCCGGCTCGCCGGCGTCTACCCGCTGTCGATTCCGACCCACGGGCAGGCGCTGAACATCACGGTGACCAGCTACGCCGGGCAGATGGAGTTCGGGCTGATCGGCTGCCGCCGCACGCTGCCGCACATGCAGCGCCTGCTCACGGGCCTCGACGCAGAGCTGAAGGCACTCGAGGTCGCCTTCGGCATCTGAGTCGGCACACGGAAGGAGGGGCCCCGGTTTCCCGGGGCCCCTCCTCGTCTCCGTCGCGGTGCTACAGCTCGACCGGTGCCGGAACCCGGGCTCCCAGGTGCGGGAGCACCAGCGCGTCAGGTGCGACGCGACGCAGGTGCAGGAAGCCGAGCGCCGACAGCAGCAGCATCACGCCGGCGCCGATGAAGGACACGATCGCGGCGATCCCTGCGATCTCGCCCATCTTCCAGAAGGCGTAGCCGTTGAGCAGCAGGCCGCGGAGCGTCTCGCCCTTGAACTGGGTGTCACGCAGTCCGTTGACGCTGTCGAGCTGAGCCTGCAGGGTCGCGAGCGACGGGTCATTGCTCGCCTGGGCCGCAGCAACCTTGGCCCTCAGGTCGGTCTGGATCGGCCCGATGGTCGCGTAGGTCTTCCCCGCGAAGCCGGCCTCCTTGGCCGCGCTGTCCAGGTGGACCTTGATGTAGTGGTCCGCGAACACCTGAGCCTGCTTGCCGTTGACGAGCTGCTGGCCCGCGTACGGCGTCACGTACTTGGTGATCTCGGGGTTGTTCTGCGCCTTGATCACGGCCGTGCTGGGGAACGTGACCTGCTGCTGGCTGAGCTGGGTCCTCACGTTGTCGTTCACGAACGAGTGCGCCCAGCCGAGCATCGCGCCAGCCGCGACAAGCAGGATCGCGACCACGAGCCCGCCGGTGGATAGGAGTGCGTCGAATGTCTTGCGCTTCATGACTGTCTCCTCAGGTCGGGAGCCGGTCGGCTCCCTTCTGCCCTCCACAGTGCTCCGGCGGGCGTCACCCGCTCAGAGTCGAAGGTCCGGGGTGCCGCGCCGGAAGTCGCCCCCGAGCCGGGACCTTCGACCCTGTGGGCGGGACCCGGGTTTGCCGCCCTCCGACCGCGTCACGTAAGGTTGATCCACCCGACGCGGGGTGGAGCAGCTCGGTAGCTCGCTGGGCTCATAACCCAGAGGTCGCAGGTTCAAATCCTGTCCCCGCTACGAGTCGAAGGCCCGGTCCACACGGACCGGGCCTTCGTCGTGTCGGCATGCGGCTCGCTCAGGCGGGCACCGGCGCCGGCGTGATCGCACGCTGGACTGTCAACGCCGGACCGTGACGGTGATCGTGGTGGTGCCCTGGTTGCCTGCAGCGTCGGCCGCCACCGCCTTCAAGGTGTGTGCACCGGGCGCCTTGCGGGTGTTCCAGGCGCAGGTCAGCGAGCTCGCCGTCGCCTGGCACTGCGTCACGCCGTCCACAAGGAAGCGCAACGACGCCACAGCCACGTTGTCCTTCGCGGTGACCTGCACGGTCACTCGACCCGACACGAGGGCGCCCGCGGTCGGCGACAGGAAGCTCACGGTCGGCGCTGTGAGGTCTGCGGACGGAGTCTGTGCCGACGCCGTGTTCGAGTACGCCGACGACCCAGCGACGTTGAACGCGTAGACGCGGTAGTCGTAGCTGCCGGAAACGAGCGGGCTGTCCACGAGTGACGTGGCGTCTGCACCAGTCCAGGTCACCTGCGCGAACGCGTTGGTTCCGGTCCGGCGCTCCACCCGGTAACCGGTCTCGGTCGTCGCGTTGTCCTTCCAGCTCAGGCGGATGCTCGACGACGAGAGAGCGGTTGCGTGAGCCCGCTGGGAGCGGTCGGAGCCGACACGGTGCCAACGGGTGTGAGCCGCAGGGCATGGGACAGGCCGGTGAGGTTGCTGAAGCCATAGGCCGCGATCTGGCCGGCATCGTTGATGCCGCTCGCCCCGAGCAGCACCCAGCCGGATGCGGGGTCGATGAGTGCGTTCAGGTCCACCATGCCGCCGCTGTCGGTGTACACGAACGCCCGGATCGGACCGGCTACTGCGCGGCCGGTGCCTACGACGTCGCCCCTGCTGTTGATGCCGAAGGCCGTGTTGTGCTCGCCTACGCCGCCCAGCACGACGCTGCCGACGCCGTCTGTGTAGCGGAAGGGTCGCTCGGTGTTGCCGCTGGCGGAGATCGCTGATCCGGCGACCTGACCGACGTCGTTGATCGCGAAGCCGAAGCTCATGGAGAACCCAGTGGGCACACCCAGGTCGGTGAGCCCCCCGCCCTGCCACCTGAACGCGTGCCCGTTCTGCCATCCGGCGACCTGCCCGGAGGAGTTCACCCCGTGTGCCTCGGCAGAGCCGCCCGGGGTCAGGTCCACCATCGCGGACGGGTCGGTCTGTAGGAAGGCATGCGTGCCGTCGAGGTGGGCACCATCGCGGTAGGAGTAACCGACAGCGCTGCCCGCGGTGTTGATGTCGTAGGCCTCGCTGTAGGGCCCGATGCCGAGCGTGCCCAGGTCGCGCGGAACACCGTTGGTCCAGCGAACTGCGTGCCCGAGATCGGTACCGCCGGTGGTGGCGGAGCCGACAACGGTGCCGGAGTCGTTGATGGCGCGCGCCAGCGTGTGCGGTCGGTCTGCGGGCGCTGCGAGCAGCCGCATGCCGAGGCCGTCGGTGTAGACGAACGCTCGGCTTCCAGTGAGGCCGTTCGACCAGCCGACGACCTGGCCAGAGGCGTTGATTCCCCAGGCCACACTGCTCGAGTCGCCCGTCAGGGCGCCGAGGTCGTCGACGCGATACGTGGCGAGCGTCGTCGCGGACGACGCCTGCGGTGCCCCCAGGAACACGAAGGCGAGGAGCACGGTCACAATCGTCCCGGCCGACGGACCACGACGAACCGAGTCGCGCGTGGCACACGCGGTGAGCTGCATGGCAAGTCCTTCCGCTGCGCCGATCATTCGTCCGGACGGGTGCCCCCCGGCAGTGCCGAAGGTCCCGAACCCCGCCGCGATCCAACGGCGTATGGCTCCTCGCACAGGGAGCTCACAGCGGACGCGCAGGAAACGGGGGCGGGGGTCAAGGCAGACTCATGGGCGTGGTGACGACGAGAGCCGAGGCGCATGCGACGGCCGCAGCCGACCGCGGCTGGGCGCATGCCCAGTGGCGCGCGCTCGGGAGCTCTGTCGAGCTGCTCGTCGTGGACCCTGCGGCGATGGACGCGGCACGCGACGCAGTTGACGCCGTACTCGACGCCATCGACCGCGCCGCCAGTCGCTTCCGCGCGGACTCGGAGCTGACCAAGCTCAACGAGGCAAGGGGCAGGCGCGTGGACATCAGTCCGCTGTTTGCCCGCGCGCTCGAGGTCGCGCTCGACGCGGCCCGCTGGACCGACGGCGCGGTCGATCCGACCGTCGGAGCGAGCCTGCTCGACGCGGGTTATGACCGGACCTACCGGCTGCTACCGGAGGACGGGCCGGCGATCACGCTCGTGCACCGGCCGGCACCGGGCTGGCAGTCAGTCGAGCTCGACGTCGGCGGGGGGTGGGCGCGGCTGCCGCCGGGCGTGCGACTCGACCTCGGTGCGACCGCGAAGGGCCTGGCGAGCGACCTCGCTGCCGCCGAGGCTTCGGAGGTCACGGGCCGCGGCCTGCTGGTCAGCCTCGGCGGTGATGTCGCAGTCGCTGGTGAGGCACCTGCCGGCGGGTGGCCGCTGCGCATCAGCGACGTCGCCGACCCGGCGCTTGAAGCCGACGGGACGGATCCTGTCGTGGCGATCAGCGGCGGTGGATTGGCGACGTCCAGCACGCGGGCGCGCCGTTGGCGTCGTGGCGGCGTCGAGCTTCATCACATCATCGACCCGAGCTGCGGCGTGCCTGCGGCCTCCGTGTGGCGCACGGTGAGCGTCACGGCAGCAACTTGTGCACTCGCCAACGCGGCGTCCACGGCGGCCGTTGTCATCGGTGAGCCTGCACCGCACTGGCTGCGCCAGCGGGGGATGCCGGCTCGGCTCGTGCGCACCGACGGAAGCGTCGTGTATGTCGGCGGGTGGCCGGAGGACCGGCCGTGACCACCGCCGTGAGCGGCTTCTCCACCGCGCCCCTCTGGTACACGACGCGCAGCACCGGCCTGATCGCCTACGTGCTGCTGACCGTTGCGGCGGCGCTCGGCATCGCTGCGACTCAGCGCGCCATGAGCGGACCCCGCTGGCCCCGCTTCGCCACGCAGGACCTGCACCGCAACCTGTCACTGCTCGGGCTGGTGTTCGTGATCGTCCACGTGGCGACGAGCGTGCTCGACAGCTTCGTGAACATCAGCTGGCTCGCGTACGTCGTCCCCGGCGTCTCCCACTACCGATGGTGGCAGGTCGCGCTCGGGACGATCAGCTTCGACCTGCTGCTCGTCGTCGTCATCACGAGTGTGCTTCGGACCCGCCTGCCGTCGTCGCTGTGGCGTCCTGTGCACCTCGCCAGCTATGCCGCCTGGCCGCTGCTGTTCTTGCACTTCCTCCTCACCGGCACCGACACGCACCGCTGGTCATGGGGCATGTGGCTTGCGCTCGCGGGGATCGCCGTGGTCGGTCTGGGTGGTGTGGTGCGGCTGGCGAACGCCGACGTGCCGGACGGGCCGGCCCGGAGCCTGCGCGGGGAACCCTCGTGAGTCCGGCAGCGCGCAGCAAGCCCACCGCCCGCCTGCTCGCCGGACTCCTGCCCGATCGTGCGCTCACGTGGGAGGAGCACCTCGCGGCGCACGGACCACTGGCCCAGCCTGGGCCCGGAAAGCACCTGGTCGTCGAGGTCGAGCGCAGCGGACTGCTCGGGCGCGGTGGCGCGGGCTTCCCCACCGGACGCAAGATGCGCACCGTCGCCGCGGGTGCTCGACGCACCGTGGTTGTCGCCAACGGAGCCGAGAGCGAGCCAGCCAGCCACAAGGACCACGTGCTGCTCTCCCATGAGCCGCACCTGGTGCTCGACGGCATGGAGCTCGCGGCCGGCGCGATAGCCGCCGACCAGGGGCACCTGCTCGTGCACCGCGGGTCGAGCGCACTGCCTGCGCTCCGGGTCGCGCTGGCCGAGCGCGCGCGGGCACGCGTCGACCGCACGCCGGTCACCCTCCACGAGCTGCCTGCGCGTTACGTCGCGAGCGAGGAGAGCGCGCTCGTGCACTTCCTCAACGGCGGCGACGCGAAGCCGACGTACACGCCGCCCCGTCCGTTCGAGCAGGGAGTGGCGAGGCGACCGACGCTGGTGAACAACGTCGAGACGCTCGCGCAGGTCGCCCTGATCGCCAGGCACGGGTCCGAGTGGTTCCGCGCCGTCGGCGACGCCGACGAGCCCGGCACGCTGCTCGTCACCGTCTCCGGCCCAGGCACCGTCGACAAGGTGGTGGAGGTGCCGACCGGCACGTCGCTCGAGCAGACCACCAGGGTGGCCGGCGTCGACCTGGGTGCCGCGTCCGCGGTCCTGGTCGGCGGGTACTTCGGAACCTGGGTGGGGATCGGCCAGGCAAGAGCGCTGCACCTGACGCAGCACGCCCTGCGCGCCGGCGGCGGTGCGCTCGGGGCCGGGGTTCTGCTCGCCGTACCCCATGGGGTCTGCGGTGTGACCGAGCTCGCTCGGGTGGCGCGTTACCTGGCACGCGAGAGCGCCGGGCAGTGCGGGCCGTGCCTCAACGGCTTGCCTGCCATCGCCGCCGCCCTCGAAGAGCTGGCCGGTGGCTCCTGGGACCCACGCCGAGGGGCCGCGCTGGATCGCTGGCTCTCGCTGATGCCAGGACGCGGTGCCTGTCGCCATCCCGACGGCGCCACGAGGTTCGTCGGGACCGGGCTAGCTGCGTTCGCCGAGGACGTCGAGCGCCATCAGCGGGGCATGATCTGCGCACCCGGCGCCCGCACCGGGTGGCTGCCGGTGCCCGCAACCGCCGAAGGGGTGTGGCGCTGATGCGCGTCAAGGTCAACCCCATTGAGTGCAAGGCACACGGTGTCTGCGCCGAGCTGCTGCCCGAGTGGATCGAGCTCGACGAGTGGGGCTACCCGGTGATCGACGGGGGTGAGCTGCCACGCCAGCTGGTGGCCCACGCCAAGCGGGCCGCGGCCGCCTGTCCGACGCTCGCCCTGATCCTGGCGAAGGACTGACATGCTCGGTGGTGGGAACGGGCGTGGGCGGTGGTCCGTCCAACCCCTGCCAGCAGCAGTCCACGCCCCTGACAGGAGACGGTGACCCGTGATGAGCCGTGCGCGCGGTGCGGTGACCCGCGACAACGCGCGGCGATCCGTTCGGCGTCTGACGGTCCTGGCGGTCGCTGGTGCGACGGCCACCGCGACATGGCTGGCCGCCTTCCTGGGGTCGGCTCCCAACCCCGCGCTCTCCGCGGCCCCGCCCCCGGACAACGAGTCGCCGGAGCCCACTGCTGAGCCCCAGCCCGAAACGCCGCCGCCGAGCCTGAGCACGGTGCGCGCGACTCCGGTCGTCAGGCCCACCGTCTCGCCACGGCCAACCACACGGCGCACGTTCAAGCCACGTCCGCGTCCCACCCGAGTGCGCACGACCCCGCGTCCCACGGCCCACCGGACGCCCCCGCCTCCTCAGCCGACGCAGGACCCGCCCGGCGGCGGCTCCGGTGGGAGCGGCTGACGGGAACAACAGGCCGCTGCGAGAGACTTGGCGAAGGAGCCCACCCGCCCTCGCCGGAAGGCCTGTCCCCGTGTCGCATCCCGCACCGACTCGCCCTGCCGTTCCCGACTGGGCCGTGCTGTCCCTGGTCTGCCTCGCGCAGTTCATGGTCGTGCTCGACGTGTCGATCGTGAACGTGGCGCTGCCGTCCATCCACGACGACCTGAACTTCACCGACAGCGGCCTGCAGTGGGTGGTCAACACCTACGCCATCGCCTTCGCCGGTTTCCTGCTGCTCGGCGGGCGAGCGGCTGACTTCTTCGGTCAGCGGCGCGTGTTCCTGTTCGGGATGGCGCTGTTCACCCTCGCCAGTCTCGCGGGCGGGCTGGCTCAGGACTCCACAACGCTGCTGGTGGCGCGTGCCGCGCAGGGTCTCGGCGGTGCCGTGCTCTCGCCCGCGACGCTGACCATCATCACCACGACGTTCACCGAAGGCCACGCGCGAAGCAAGGCGCTCGGGATGTGGTCCGCGCTCGCCGGCGTGGGGGGCGCCACCGGCGCGCTCCTCGGCGGTGCGCTCACCGAGGTGAACTGGCGCTGGATCTTCTTCGTCAACCTCCCTGTCGGTGTGGTCGGCATGGTCGGGGCCGTGCTCGTGCTCCGACACGACACCGTGGCCCGGGTGCGGAGCAGGCTCGACGTCTTCGGCTCGCTTCTGGTGACAGGCGGCCTGATGCTGGTCGTGTACGGCGTCGTCGCGACCGAGTCCCACGGCTGGGGATCCGCGGATGCCTTGCTGCCGATGCTCGCGGGCGTCGTACTCGTCCTGTGGTTCGTGGCCCATGAGGCACGCGTGGCTTCGCCGTTGGTCCCGCTGTCGCTCTTCCGGTCGAAGGCCGTGACCGGGGCCAACCTCACGATGTTCTGCATCGGCGGCGCGGTCTTCGCCAGCTGGTACTTCCTGTCCCTGTTCATGCAGGGAGTGATGCACTACTCGCCGATGCGCACGGGAGTCGCGTTCCTGCCGCAGACCTTCGCCATCATCACCGGGGCCCAGGTCTCGAGCCGCATCGTCACGCACATCGGACCGCGTCGGATCCTGACCGTGTCGCCGCTGATCTCCGCCGTGGGCCTGTTCTGGCTCAGCCAGCTGCACGCCGGCGCGACCTACTGGTCCGATCTCTTCCTGCCCAGCGTGCTGGTGACGCTCGGCGTCGGCCTGTCGTTCACCCCGGTCGCCGTCGCGGCCACGAGCGGTCTGGCGCGCGAGCTGGCGGGTCTGGCCTCGGGGCTGGTCAACACGACCCGTCAGGTCGGCGGCGCGCTCGGGCTCGCGGTGCTCGCGACCCTGGCCACCTCGCGTTCGGGGGGCTTCGCGCACCCCCGCTCTCCCGTGGCCCTGGCGACCGGCTACGACCGGGCCTTCGCTGTGGGCGCGGGCGTCGCCGTGCTCGCCGCGTTGTCGGCATGGGTCATCCCGGCCAAGGTTCGGCCGGGGAAGCAGTCGCCGCTGCCCGAGCCCGAGGCCGCCGCGGCCTGACGCTGCCGGCTCGGGGTGATCAGCTCGAGGTGATCAGCTGAGGTGATCAGCTCAGGGGCATGACGAGGTGGGCGACGCCGTGGTCGTGCGTGGTCCGAGACACCAGGCCCGCGCGGGCGAACGCGTCCTGCATGTCCCGGTTGTCGCTGAGCACCTCGGCGACGAACTCCGTGACTCCGGCTGCGTGCGCGTGAGAGCGCAGCATGGTGACGAGCAGGGTGCCGAGCCCGTGGTGCTGGTAGTCGTCCGCGACGACGACGGCGATCTCGGCTGCGTGCCCGTCAGGCGGCAGACGGTCGTAGCGACCGACGGCTACGAGGTGTCCCGCCGCCGCCTCGGCGACCAGCGCGACGCGGTCCACGCCGTCGACGTGGGTGAACCGCTCGGCTTGGCCGACGCTCAGCTGCGGCAGCACGCCGAAGAACCGCTGATAGACGGTGCGCTCGGACAGGCCGGCGTGCAGGGTCATCAAGCGCACGGTGTCCTCACCCGCGATCGGCCGAATCGTCAGCGGGACACCGTTGACCACGAGCGAGCTCGGCGCCGGTTTCCGTGAGGTCATCATCACGACGCCAGCCCCCTGATGCGGGCCTCTCGCCGCAGGTCCTGGCGCGCGTCCGGATGCGCCACCCTGATCAGGTTCTCGGCCTGGTCGCGGCTTGATGCCGGCCAGATGGCGGCGGCGCCCTGCTCGGTGACGACCCAGGAGTGCTGGAAGCTCGTCGCGGGGCCGTCCAGCGCGGCGACGATCGTCGAGCGGTCGGCCTTGGGATGCCACGACGGGAGAGCCACGACGGCGACGCCGTCGCGTGAGTGCAGTGCCCCGACGACGAAGTCGGACTGCCCGCCGAAGCCTGAGTAGACCCGGCTCCCGATCCACGAGGCGTTCGCCTGACCGAACAGGTCGACCTGCAACGCGCTGTTCACGGATGTCATCCGTGGGTGCCGCGCGATCTCGCCCGGATCGTTCGTCACCTCGGTGCGCAGCATGTGCACCCGCGGGTTTCCGTCCACCCAGTCGTAGAGCTCGGGGGAGCCGAAGAGGAACGAGGTGACGAGCTGCTCGTCCCGGTCGAGCGCGCCGGCTTGCTCGAGCGCGAGCACACCGTCCGAGAACATCTCGGTCCAGATCCGCAGGCCGCGCTTGCGAAGCAGCCCGGTCAGCGTCGCGTCGGGGATCCCCCCGATTCCCAGCTGCAGCGTGGCGCCGTCCTCGACGAACCCGGCGACCCGGTCACCGATCAGACGCTCGAGGTCCCCGGGCTTGCGAGGATCAGGGCCGGCCAGCGGCTCGTCGCTGTCCATCGCGAGGTCGATCAGGTCGGTCGACAGCTCCCCATCGCCACAGGTCCACGGCATCTGCGGGTTCACCTGCGCGATCACAAGACCGCCGCGGCGGCGAACGCTCTCGATGGCTGCGGGAAGCACGTTCACCTCCACCCCCAGGGAGATCCGCCCTGCGCGAGGTGCGGTGGTGTGCAGGAGCACGATGTCGGGCGCGTGGGAGGCCGCGAACAGCCGCGGGACGAGACTCAGCCGGGCAGGCAGGTAGTCGAGGCGGGGACTGCTGCGCACGCCGGGGCCGACGAACGGGCTCTCGTGAACGACGCCGTCGCGCTCAGGGAACCCGAGTTGGGCGTTGAGGGCGAACAGGCGGTAGGTCGGGAGTGCCTTGTCGAGGTGGCCGAGCAGCGCGTGCGGAGTCGCGAAGTTGCCGGGTACGACGACGCGTGGGCAACCGACACTCCACGGTGCCAGGGCAGCCGTGAGAGCGACCTCGTCAACCAGTTTCATGTCTGCATCCTCAACCGGATCGGCTCCCGTCGGCAGGGCACCCGGCACCGACCCAGCGGGACCAAAGGCCTCTTGCTGCGCGGGAGCCTGAGCCAGCGGCTCGCGTAGCGAGCGGGCCAGCGGCTCAGCGGCCGGTGAACCGCGCCTCACGGCGCTCGATGAAGCTCTGCAGGCCTTCGACGGCATCGGCGCTGGCGAGGATGGTCGGCAGGGCAGCGCGCAGGTGCTCTATCGCGGCCGCCTCGCCCTGCGCCTCGGCGATCCGCGCGTTGGCCAAGGTCGCCTGCACGCCGAGCGGCGCCTGCGCCGCGATGAGCTGTGCCACCGCCCTCGCGCGGTCTAGCTGCTGCCCTGCCGGCACCACCTCTTGCACCAGGCCGATCCGGAGCGCCTCCTCGGCGCCGAACTCCTCGCCGGTCAGCAGGAAGCGCATCGCGTCGTGCCAGCCCAAGCGCCGCGGCGCACGCAGCGTGGCCCCACCGAACGGCATGATCCCGCGGCCGATCTCCAGCTGTCGGAACCGCACGTCCGAAGCGGCGATCACGATGTCGCTGGCCAGCGCCAGCTCGATCGAGAGGGTGAACGCGATTCCCTGCACCGCCATCACGACGGGCTTCGGCACCGGAGAGCCCCAGACGCCGAAGGGGTCGTAGTGGTGGGCACCTCCCAGCACCTGAGGCCCGTCCTTGGCCACGACGGGGCCGACCTCCGCGAGGTCCAGCCCGGCGGAGAAGTGGTCCCCGTGGCCGAAGACGACGCCGGCACGCAGGTCCGGGTCGTCGCCCAGCACGGCGTAGGCCGCACCTACCGCGTCGATCGTCGCGAGATCCCAGGCGTTGCGCTTGCTGGCGCGGTCCACGCCGATGAGCAGGACGGCGCCGTCGCGCTCCACGGTGACGGGGCTGGATGAGGTCATCCCGGCACGCTACTGACTGGGCCTCAGGCCACTGTCACCACTGCTGGAAAGGCCCCGTCCCGGTGACGCTCAGAGACAGCCGCGCCGGGTTCTTGCCGCCCTTCGCCTCGTCGTTCACTTGGCCGAGGTCGTGGACGTCGGTGTCCTCTCCAGGCAGGGCACCGAGGTAGACGGTCAGCACATCGGGGTGCGCGGCCCCGAGGGGGGAGCCGCCGAGCTCGGAGATCGAGAGCTGGAGCTGCTCGTGCGGTGCGAGTGACCCGACGACGTGGGGGAGCCGGAAGTCGACGTTCGCGGCAGCACCTTGGGACATCAGCGACTCGAGCGCCGTCACCGCGTGACTCGGCAGCAGCACCCGCACGGACCCCTCTGGCCCGACCGCCTGGATCGACAGGTAGAGCACCACGTCGCCAGGCACGGTGTGGGCGAGGTGCAGCCGAACGAACGGGCGGCTGTTCACCGACACCGGCCGCCGCAGCGGCTCGCTGGAGAAGGTCAAGGACTGGCCAGGCAGGAGGGTCCTCGTGGCGCGCGACATGGCCAGGCCCGGCGCGACGAGGCGCTCGGTCTTGCTCGCGGACGCGAGCCGCAGCGACACGGTGGTCGGGGTCGGCTTGCTCGCGGCGATCGCCGGAGCCAGCAGGCTGCTCACGAGCGCGCAGGCCAGCACCGCGACTGCGAGAGCGGGGGTTCTGGAACGAGTCGCCTGGGGGGCGGGGGTGCTCATGAGGCGGCTTGGTTCCCTCCCGCGGCCTCGGCCGCCGTCGCGATCATGTCTCCGAACACGGCTCTCACGTGCTTCTCCATACCGCGGGCCAGGTGTGCCTCGATCGACATCCGGGCGAGGGGCCGCAACCGCAGCAGCAGCGCGGTGAGCTCGGCCATCCCGTCGTCCTCGGCTCGCGTCGTGAACCGCTGGTCGAGGTGCCCGGCCACCGTGTCCACCAGTCGACGGGCAACAGCGTCGAGCTGCGCGCCCAGCTCTGCGCTCAGGGTGAGCACCTCCTCGAGCGGGACGCCGGCTCGCACCAGCTCGGCGCCGGCGTGGAGCAGCCGCGGGCTCGGCACCAGGTAGCGGTCGCCGTCGGGGGTGACCAGGTGGAGCTCGATCGCTCGTGCCAGCAGCTCCGGGGAGAGCTGATCCGGGAACAGCGCCAGCAGCTCGTCGGGGGTGACGTAGTCGGGCACCTCGTCGCTCCAGGCGCCGGTGATCGCCTCCTCGACCCCGAGCACCTCGGCGAGGTCGCGGCCGCCCTCCCAGGCCTGGATGAGCTCGGTGATGTGGTTGAACGTGTAGCCGCGGACGAGCAGCTGGCCGATCAGGCGCAGCCGCGCCAGGTGCGCGTCGCCGTACACGCCCACCCGTCCCTCACGGCGCGGTCCCGGGAGCAGGCCCCGGTCCTGATAGACCCGGACGTTGCGGACCGTGGTCCCGGCGGCGCGGGCGAGGTCGTCGATCCGGTAGTCGGTCATGCTCGCCCTCCTCTCCTCCGGTCGGCCATTCCCGCGGCACGGGGTCGCGCTGCCCTCGCGACCTTCCCCGGGTGTGACCGAGATCACGCTTGACACAACTCTAGCCAGGAACGTGTCATTGGTCATTGGCACAATCGACGGCGATACCAAACAATCCACGGCGAGATAGAGGGACAGGGGCGCCCATGAGGGCACGGACGGTCAGGTCGGCGCTCGTCACCGGTGCGTCAGGGGCCTTCGGAGCCGGCGTGTGCGCCGCGCTGCGCGGGCGGGGGATCGACGTCGTCGGCCTCGACAGCCGCGGCTCGGCCGATGTGGTGGCCTGCGACATCACCGACCCGGCGGCGGTCGACGCTGCCGTCGCGCTGGCC
>JAVEEJ010000198.1 GCA_030840515.1 Frankiaceae bacterium
CGCCGCGTCTGGCTGGCCGGTGTCTCGGCCGGCGCCGACATGGCGACCACGCTCGCCGTCGCCTACCCCGAGCTCTACACGGCGGTCGCTCCCATCGCCGGCTGTGCCTACCGGACGTGCACGGATGTGGACGGCTCGGCGGGCTACGCGATGATGGGCACGCGGGCGCGCGGCGTACCCGCGTTCATCGTCCAGTCCTCGACCGACATGGTGAACAACGCGGCGATGGGCGCCACCGCGGTGGCGCAGTGGCTCGGCACGGACGATCTCGCGGACGACGGGACGGCCAACCAGTCCGTGCCCCGAGTGCCTTCCTCGGTGAGCACGCACGACGCCGAGCGGGGCACCCCGCCGGGCGACCCGTGCGTGGGCAACTTCCGCTTCCCGTGCGTCGGGGGAGCCGCGGGGCTCAAGAGCTACCCCTACACGCTGGCGCGCTACGACGGGCGCCACGGCCGCTCAGTGGTCGAGGTGCTCGTCATCCACGGCGCGAACCACGCGTACACGGGCGGCAACCCAGCCGGGACCTTCGTCGACCCGGTCGGCCCGGATCTCGCGCACGCGATGTACGCGTTCTTCGCCGCGCATCCCCGGCGCTAGCCGCTACCTGACGAAGCGGATCCGCGCCAGGATCCAGAGCGCCTCGACCCCGTCCTTCCAGGTGAGCTTCTTGCCGTCCTCGCGGGTGCGCGCGCGGTAGGAGATCGGGACCTCATACGGCCGGTAGCCGCGCTTGAGGAGCTTGCCCGTGACCTCCGCCTCCATGCCGAACCCCGCGCTGCGGACGTCGAGCGAACTGTAGAGCTCGAGCGGCATCATCTTGAAGCAGGTCTCGAGGTCGCTGATCCAGGTGTCGTAGAGCAGGTTCGCGACGAACGTCACGCCCTTGTTGCCCATGACATACCAGAACGAGTACGCCGTGTGGCTGCCGAACGAGCGCGTCCCGTAGACCAGCTCGGCCTCACCGGCGAGCACCGGCGCGAGCAGTTTGGGGAGCTCTTCCGGTGAGTACTCGAGGTCGGCGTCGCAGATCACCATGTAGTCGCCGGTGGCCTTGGATGCGGCGGTGCGGATCGCGGCGCCCTTGCCCTGGTTGACCGTGTGACGGTGGACGGACACCCGCGGGTCGCTCAACGAATCCAGGATCCGAGCGGTGCCATCCGCCGAGCCGTCGTCGACGATGACCAGCTCGACCTCGCAGCCGTAGTCCACCGCGAGCACCCGCTCCACGATGGTGGCCAGCGTCGACTGCTCGTTGTAGACCGGCATCAGGATGCTCAGCTTCAAGTCGCGCGGCGTCATAGGTGTGGGGTCTCCTGACGGTGACGGAACCATTCGATGGTCGAGGCGAGGCCGTGCTCGAAGGGCACTGACGGCTCCCACCCCAGCACCGACTTGGCCAGGGTGATGTCGGGCTGGCGGACCGACGGGTCGTCCACCGGTCGCTCGATGAAGACGATCTCCGATCGCGAGTCGCAGAGCCTGACGACGGCCTCAGCGAGGGCGAGCACGCTGACCTCGTGCGGGGTGCCGATGTTGATCGGTCCGCTGTGGTCGGAGCGCATCATCCGCATCACGCCCTCGACCAGGTCGTCCACGTGCTGGATGGATCGCGTCTGCGATCCGTCACCGGCCACGGTCACCGGCTGGTGAGCCAGCGCCTGACCGATGAAGGCGGGGATCGCCCGGCCGTCGTCTGCTCTCATGCGCGTGCCGTGTGTGTTGAAGATGCGGACGATGCCGGTGTCGACGTCATGGGTGCGCCGATAGGCCATCGTCAGGGCCTCGGCGTAGCGCTTCGCCTCGTCGTACACGCCCCGCGGCCCGACCGGGTTGACATGCCCCCAGTAGGTCTCGGGCTGCGGGTGCACCTGCGGGTCGCCGTAGGCCTCGCTCGTGCTGGCCAGGACGAAGCGGGCGTGCTTCTCGCGAGCCAGGCCCAGCGCGTGCAGAGTCCCGATCGAGCCGACCTTCAACGTCTCGATCGGTAGCTTGAGGTAGTCGATCGGTGAGGCGGGCGAGGCGAAGTGCAGGACCGCGTCCACGGGTCCGGAGACGTGGATGAAGTCGGTCACGTCTGCGCGGATCAGGCGGAACCCCTCGTGTTCCATCAGATGCGCGACGTTGGCAGGGGTGCCGGTCGAGAAGTTGTCCAGGCAGACGACGTCGTAGCCGTCGGACAGGAGTCGCTCGCATAGGTGCGAGCCCAGGAAGCCCGCACCTCCGGTCACGACAGCGCGGGGCACGCCAGGAAGTTACCAGCGGCTTCAGGCACTCTTGCCTGGTGAGCCGATACAGCCCTGACGCCGTGCTGGTGCCGGGCACGAGGCGGGATCCGGAGGAGTACGGCGAGTGGTGGGTGCCGCCGCAGGCAGGCGACGGTGCGTTGCCCACCGTCGTACTCGTCCACGGAGGGTTCTGGCGACCGGGGTATGACCGCTCGCTCGAGGATGCGGTGGCCGCCGATCTCGCCGGCCGCGGCTACCTTGTGTGGAACATGGACTACCGGTCGTCGGCGGAGCCCTGGCCCGCCACGTTGGACGACGCGGCCAGCGGCTACGGCGAGATCGCGGTGGGCAGCTGGGCCGGGCGGGTGGACAGGTCGCGGCTGGCGCTGGTCGGGCACTCGGCGGGCGGTCACCTCGCGTTGTGGCTCGCGTCGCGCGGCCGGCCGCGGCCCGCGCTGGTCGTCGCCCAGGCACCGGTCGCCGACCTGGTGCGCGGGAGTCAGCAGCACCTGGGCGCGGGGGCGGTGGACGCGCTGCTCGGTGGGTCCGCCGACGAGGTGCCGGAGCGCTACGCGGTCGCTGACCCGATGCGGCTGCTGCCCACCCGGGTGCGCACCGTGCTGGTGCACGGGTTGTCCGACGACACTGTTCCCGTGAGCCAGTCTGAGGCCTACCTCGCCGCCGCGACATCCGCCGGGGATCCGTGCACACTGGTGACGTACGCAGGTGGGCACTACGAGCACCTCGACCCGGCGTCGGAGGCGGGCCGCCTGTTGCGCGAGGCATTGGAGACGCTGTGAGTGAGACCCGGTTCGAGGACGTGGCCGCTGCTGAGGGCGATGCGGTCGTCGACCCGCACTTCGCGGAGCTGCGCTCGACCCAGCTGCTCCCGACGTCCTACATGCCGCCGACGATGGCCGGACATCGCACGCCGACGATGCGGCTTGTGTCGCTCATCCTGGTGGGCATCTTCGGATTAGCGACGGTCCTGGGGATCTGCCTGACCTACGGCCCCGGCTACTAGACCCTTCGCGTTGGGCTGCGCACGCCGAGATCCACACATTCGACTGCGCCGCGGGCCCCACCTTGCTGCGCGGAGTCGTCGCACCACGCTCCAGTCGGGGGACCTCCTCACCGACGGTCCGGCACTAGTCTGGTGAAACGTGTGACGACGGTCAGCTCGGCCTACGGCGTGAGGAGGATCCTGTGGGTCAGATCGACCGCGCGCTGGCGCGCCTGCGGGGCAAGCTGCATCGGGGCGCGAGCTCAGACGAGAGCCGCTGGTGTCCTCTGTGTGAACAGGGCAGCGCGCAGTTCCTGCCCTACGGCGGGCACAAGAGGCCCGACGTGCGCTGTCCGCAGTGCGGTTCGGCCGAGCGCCATCGCCTGATCTGGCTGTACCTGACCCGATATTCAAGGTCCCTGAAGCACCCGCCACGTCTGCTGCACATGGCGCCCGAGAAGTGCCTGACCCTCAAGCTGCAACCAGCGGCCGCGCAGTACGTCACGCTTGATCTCTACGCGTCGGGAGTCGACGTCCAGGCGGACATCACAAAACCCATACCCCTGGATGACGGCGCCTTCGACCTGATCCTGTGCAGCCATCTGCTCGAACATGTCGATGACGACGCGTTCGCCATGCGCGAGCTGGTGCGCCTCACCGCACCCGATGGCGAGTGCCTGGTCCTGACGCCGATCGATCCTCATCTGCCCACCGCGGAGGACTTGTCCATCACCGATCCGGCAGAGCGAACGCGGCTCTACGGGCAGAGCGACCACGTGCGCTTGTACGGCTTGGACGTCATCGACCGGCTGACCAGCGCGGGCTTCGATGTGGAGTCGTTCGTTGCGAACGAGCATCTCGAGCCTGCCGAGATCCAGCGCATGCGCCTGGAGCCGCTTGAGCGCCTGCTCGTCTGTCGCCCGACGCGCTGAGTGGTTCAGCTGCCGCGCGACGCGCCCGCAGGCAACGCCCGGCGCGGTCTACACCTCGCCCCCCGCGGCTTACGGTGTTCGGATGTCGTGAGACACCCGCATGTGCGGGAGGGGGGACTCGAACCCCCACGCCCTTTCGGGCACGGCGGCCTAAGCGCCGCGCGTCTGCCGTTCCGCCACTCCCGCAGAGTGCCCGGCCAGCCTAACCGGACACACTGACCTGAGTGAGCATGCCGCACTCGGCGCAGCGCTGAGCCCGGGTCGGGAGGCGGAACTCGACGCAACTTGGTGAGACGCATCGCCGGCTGGTGGCCAGTGCGCTTACTTCGACCTCGCCCGCGTGGACGTCGGGCACCCGCTCGCGCGGCGGGGCAAGTCGGATTGCCAATCCGGCGAGAACAGCGCTGGCAACCGCACACACAACGACCGCCACAGAACGTGCGCCTGGCT
>JAVEEJ010000202.1 GCA_030840515.1 Frankiaceae bacterium
GAGCACGTGCTCAACGCCGAGAAGGCCTACGCCGCCAAACTCGGGCTCAAGCTCGCAGTGCCGTCGTACTCGTCGAAGTCCGATCTTCGGGCCTTCCGCGGCGCGATCGCCGGGGTGCTGCGGGCCGCCGAGCCGCCGGCCCCGACGAAGTGGCCGGTGCGCTACGGCGCGCGCCGCATCGCCTGGCACGTGCTCGATCACCTGTGGGAGATCGAGGACAAGTCCTAGAGAGTGGCCAGCAGTTCGCGGACGCGCTGGTCGATCTCGTCGACGATGCGCCGCACGGTCTCGAGGTCCTGACCCTTGGGGTCGTCGACCACCCAGTCCTCGTAGCGCTTGCCGGGAAAGACGGGACAGGTCTCGCCGCAGCCCATCGTGATGACGACGTCGGTGTCGGCGACGAGATCGCGCGTCAGCAGCGTCGGGGTGTGTTGGCCGGCCGACAGCCCTCGTTCGGCGAGCACTTGGGCGACGACCGGGTTGACCACGTCACCCGGCTCGGAGCCCGCGGAGCGGACCTCGACCCGGTCGCCTCCGTGGTGCGCAGCCAGCAGCTGCGCCGCCACCGACCGGCCGCTGTTGTGGACGCAGGCGAAGAGCACGGAGGGACGGCTCATGCGGGGTCCTGCAGGTGGGTCAGATCCGCAGCCAGCACCGGCGCTTGCGGGTAGAGGGCCCGGATCGCCAGCACCGCGATAAGCCCGCCGACGAGCTGCGCGGCGACGAAGCCCAGCACTGACGCAGGGGCGATGCCGGCAGCGCTCGTCGTCAGCGTCCGGCCGAGGGTCACAGCGGGGTTCGCGAAGCTCGTGGACGAGGTGAACCAGTACGCGGCGCCGATGTAGCCACCGACGGCGAATGCCACCTGCGGCGCACGCCCCGTTCGCACGACTCCGAAGACGACGACCAGCAGGCCGAAGGTTGCGACGACCTCACCGAGCAGGAGATGGGACCCCGTGCGGGAGCTCGTCGACCACGTCAGCGGGCTGTCGAACATCCCGGCCGCAAGCAAAGCCCCGATGCCGGCACCGGCGATCTGAGCCAGGACGTGCGCCACCGCAACCGGGGTGCTGATGGCACCGAAGTGGCGCTCCACCAGAGTCACCACAGGGTTGAAGGCCGCCGAGACCGGGCTCAGGGCCAGGATCAGCGCGACCAGCACCAGCCCGGTCGCGAACGCGTTGACGAACAGCTGCATGGCCAGGTCCTGGGTGAGCCGCGCCGAGGCGATCGCGGTGCCGATCACCGTGGCGACGAGAAGCGCCGTGCCGATGAGCTCGGCGAGGGCGGAGCGGCCCACGGCGCGGACGTGGTCCGGCACCATCAGCAGCAGTCGGGGTCGATCACGCGGATCAGGGCGCTGAGCGCTGAACGGTCCGGGGAGTACCAGACGTTCATCCCGCGCCGCTCCCTCGTCACCAGCCCCGCCTTGAGCAGCTGGCCGAGGTGGTGGCTCACGGTCGCGTCGGTGAGGCCGACCGCGGGGGCGAGGTCGCAACCGCACGCCTCACCGTCGGGGGCGGCCAGCAGCATCGACATCAGTCGCACCCGGGTCGGGTCGGCGATCGCCTTGAGCCGCAAGGCGACCTCGAGAGCCTCGGGCTCGGCCATGGCTCCCGCGCCGACCGGCGAGCAGCAGATCGGCCCGGTCACGTCGACCACGGGCAGCGTCTTGGGCATGCCGGGGAGCCTAGCAACGTTCTAGACATACGTCGAGGTTGACATACGTCGAAGAGGTTGGTTCACTGCTTCTTAGACAGATGTCTAAGACCTCCCCGAAGGAGTACGCCGCATGGCCCGCATCCAGCTCGCTCTCAACGTCGACGACGTCGACGCCGCCGTGGCGTTCTACTCCGCGATGTTCGGCACCGAGCCCGCCAAGCGGCGTCCCGGCTACGCGAACTTCGCGATCACCGAGCCGCCGCTGAAGCTGGTCCTCCTGGAGAACAAGGGCCAGGGCGGCTCCCTCAACCACCTCGGGGTCGAGCTCAGCTCGGTCGACGAGGTCACCGCGGCACAGGAGCGACTCGCCGGCGCGGGGCTCACGGACCAGCTCCCGGAATCAGGCACCTGTTGCTATGCGTTGCAGGAGAAGTTCTGGGTGAGCGCTCCCGATGGCGAGCCGTGGGAGCACTACACCGTGATCGCAGACGCCGAGGTGGCGGGTGGCCCGAGCACGGCCACCGACACCGTCTGCTGCACGGACGCCGGCCGGCCCGCCGACAGTTCCACCGACGCACCGAGTGACACCGCACCAACCGCCGCAGCCGCGTGCTGCTGAGAGAGGACCAGCACCATGATCGACCCCTACCTGACCTACAACGGTGTGCGCTCGCACATCGACGACCTGCGCGACGAGGCATGCCTGTCCCGCCTGGCGGCCCTGGCCACCTGCTGCAAGCCGACCGCCTGGTCCCGGGTACGCGACCTGCTCGGCAAGCCTGCGTCCTAGGCTCCGACCGACCGCCTCGCGTCACATCGATTCCGGACTTGTGGCTGTTTTCGGGTCTCCGTAACAGCCACAACTCCGGAATCGGCGAAAGGCACGCCGGGGTGTGCGCTTGTCGGCCGACGGTCCCGTGCCGCATCATTAGCACTCAGCCCGATCGAGTGCCAGAACAGTGAGCGGCAGAGGAGCGCAGGAGAAGTGCCGACCTACCAGTACACGTGCAAGGCATGCGGCGAGCCGCTCGAGGCGGTGCAGTCCTTCCACGACGCGCCGCTGACCGAGTGCCCGCACTGCGGCGGCGAGCTGCGCAAGGTCTTCTCCTCCGTCGGCGTCGTGTTCAAGGGCTCCGGCTTCTACCGCAACGACAGCCGCTCCACCTCCAAGTCGGGGGCGGGGGCGAGTACGACGACCTCCACGGACGGCGGCTCCAAGGGCGGCGCATCCAGCAGCAGCTCGGGCAGCGGATCCGGCGGCGGCGACTCCAAGTCCAGCGACTCCGGGTCGGCCCCGGCGAAGACCGAGACCGCAGCCAAGCCGGCTGCCAGCAAGGGAAGCGACTCGGCCGCCTGAGCCCGTCCACATCCTTGACTCGGCTGTGCCGGGGAGCATCCGCCGCTCGCTAGGTTCGGCCCCATGCGGGCTGACATCGGAGTCATCGGCGGGTCCGGCCTCTATGCCTTCCTCGACGACGTGGAGGAAGTGAAGGTCAGCACGCCCTACGGCGATCCCTCCGACCCGCTGGTCATCGGCTCGGTGGCACAGCGGCGGGTGGCGTTCCTGCCGCGGCACGGCCGGGACCATCGCTTCCCGCCGCACCGCATCCCTTACCGCGCCAACCTGTGGGCCCTGCGCTCCCTCGGTGTGCGTGACGTGCTGGCCCCCTGCGCGGTGGGCGGGCTCCGTCCCGAGCTGGGCCCAGGCTCGCTCGTCATCCCCGATCAGCTTGTCGACCGCACCAGCGGACGGGTGCAGACCTACTACGACGCGGGCGCCGTACACGTCTCCTTCGCCGACCCCTACTGCCCGCGCGGCAGAGCGACCGCGGCGGCTGTCGCCCGCGCCGACGGCTGGCCGGTGACTGACGGCGGCACGATGGTGGTGATCGAAGGCCCGCGCTTCTCCAGCCGGGCTGAGTCGCGGTCTTACACCGCGCAGGGTTGGTCCGTGGTGAACATGACCGGGCACCCAGAAGCGGTACTCGCCCGAGAGCTGGGCCTCTGCTACACGTCGGTGGCTCTGGTGACCGACCTCGACGCCGGGGTTGACGGCGCGGGAGGCGCCGTGACGCAGGAGGAGGTCTTCCGCGTCTTCGGTGAGAACACCGACCGGCTGCGCGCGACCTTGATGCACGTCATCGCTGAGCTCGCACCGGATGAGAGCTGCAGCTGTCGGCACTCGCTCGACGGGCTCGACGTCGGAGTCGACCTCCCGTGAGACCGCACCTGACGTCGTGGCTGACGCCGATCGTCCGCCATGAGCGGCTTGTCGCGGCCGCGCTGAGCGGCGTTGCTGTGGTCGCGGGGTTGCACGCCGTGCGGCCGCCTGGTGCTCGGCTCGTACCTGTGGTGGCGGCATCTCACTCGCTCCATGGCGGCAGCGCCTTGACGCTCGACGACCTAGCCGTCGTGCGCGTCCCGCCGGCAGCAGTGCCCGAAGGCGCGCTGTCTGTGCGGTCGCAGGCGATTGGCCAGGTGGTCGCTGGTCCGCTGCGGCGCGGCGAGCTGCTGACCGACACCCGCCTGCTCGGCCGTGCGCTGCTCGACGCGATCACCCCCGGGTTTGTCGCCGTGCCGGTGCGCATCGCCGACGCCGACTCGGTGGCGCTGGTGCGCGTCGGTGACCGCGTCGACCTGGTGGCCGTCCCGAGCGAGGGCGGAGCCGCGCGGGCAGTGGGCGTCGACCTCACCGTCATCACCGTGCCGCCCCCGACCCAGAGCGGCCTGGGCGAGGGAGCGCTCATCGTCGTCGCCGCGAGCCGCACCGTGGCCGCGGGACTGGCCGCGGCAAGCGCGACGGACCGGGTCTCGGTCCTGGTTCACGGGCACTGAGCTTCCGGGGGCCTGAGGATGTCGCCGTACTCGCTCTGGGGATGGGGCCCTGACTCGCGCGAACCCAAGACCGCGGACCTCGACGCGATGGCCCAGCTCGTGTCAGAACGGCTCGGCTTCGGCGTGCAGCCAGCCGAGACCAGCGCCGACGTCAAGGCGCTGCGGCCGAGCCGGGTGCAGCTGCCGGAGGCACTGCGTTCACTGGCGAGTACGACGGACCTCGATCGCGCGCGGCACGGCATCGGCCGGTCCTACTCCGACCTCATCCGCGGGCTGCGCGGCGACGTCGTCGACGTCCCCGACGTCGTGCTGCGGCCGCGATCTGAGCAGGACGTGACCGCCTGCCTCGAATGGGCCGCCGGCGGGGGTGTCCCGCTCATCGCGTTCGGCGGCGGGACCAGCGTGGTCGGTGGGGTCGAGCCGCGCGGGCTGGACCGCTCGGCGTCACTCGACCTGAGCGAGCTGTCCGGCGTACTCGAGGTCGATGACGTCTCGCGCGCGGCCCGGGTGCACGCCGGGACGCTGGGGCCCGAGCTCGAGGCGCAGCTCGCCCCACACGGCTTGACCGCCCGCTTCTACCCGCAGTCCTTCGAGCGCTCCACCGTCGGCGGCTGGGTCGCGACGCGGGCGGCGGGTCACTTCTCGACCGGGCCGGTGCACATCGACGACCTCGTCGAGTCGGTGCGGGCGGTGACCGGCAACGGCGTGTGGGAGTCGCGTCGGCTGCCTGGCTCGGGAGCCGGGCCCAGCCCCGACCGCTGGCTGCTCGGCAGCGAGGGAACCCTCGGCGTGATCACCGAGACGTGGTTGCGGGTGCAGCCGCGCCCAACCGAGCGCTGGTCGGCGCTCTACGCGGGAGCGGACTTCCTTCAGGTCGCCGACGCGGTGCGCGCCGTGGTGCAGACCGGCATGACGCCCGCCACCTGCCGAGTGCTCGACGGCAGGGAGGCCGCGCTCACCGGGACCCTCTCGACCGGAGAGGCGGCGCTGGTCGTCGGGCTCGAGTCGCTCGGGCCGCCGATCGACGCCGCGCCCCTGGAGTCGCTGTTGGCCGACCACGGGCTGCGCTGCGTGTCATCGGGCGCGAAGTCCGCCGACGCCTGGCGGTCGACGTTCGTCGAGGCGCCCTACCTGCGCGAGTCGCTGATCTGCCTGGGCGTCATCGCGGAGACCTTCGAGACCGCCTGCACCTGGTCGATGCTTCTCACGTTGCACGGGGCCGTTGTCGCCGCGGTCGAGGACGCGCTGCGGTCCGTGTGCGGGGGCGGTGTGGTGACCTGCCGCACGACCCACGCCTACCGCGACGGCATCGCGCCCTACTTCACCGTCCTCGCGCCGGCGAGACGCGGGAGCGAGCTGGCGCAGTGGGCACAGATCAAGGCCGCCGCGAGTGAGGCGATCCTCGCCGCGAGCGGGACCATCACCCACCACCACGCGGTGGGACGCGACCACCGGCCCTGGTATGACCGGCAGCGGCCAGAGCCCTTCGCGGCAGCACTGCGTGCGGTGAAGGCCGAGCTCGACCCCGCTGGCGTGCTGAACCCAGGGGCGCTGATCGGCTGAGGTTGGCCCCCGCCCGCAAGACGGTGTAGGCATGTCGGCCATGAGCGGTTTCAAGAAGTTCATCCTGCGCGGCAACGTGATCGACCTCGCGATCGGTGTGGTCATCGGCGCGGCCTTCGCCCTTGTCATCGGCGCCTTCACCAACGGGGTCCTCTCCCCGCTCATCGGGCTCTTCGGCAGCGGCAACTTCGACAACCTGAGCTGGTGCGTCAAGGGCGCCTGCGACAAGACGATCGGCGCCAAGGATCCCGGGCACCTGCTCGCCTACGGCACGGTCCTCACCGCACTGCTGCAGTTCCTGTTGACTGCGGCAGCCCTCTACTTCCTCGTGGTGAACCCGGTGAACCGACTCATGGAGCGGCGCAAGACCGAGCCCGACGTGGAGAGCACCACCAAGCAGTGCCCGGAGTGCCTGTCGAGCATCCCGGCCGCGGCGACCCGCTGCGCGTTCTGCACCGTCGAGCAGTAGTCAGTCGCCGTGGTGCGGCGGCTTGTCCTCGCGCAGCCGGCGAGTGGCCTCGTCGGCCTCCTCCTGCGGCGTCTGGTCGCCCCAGCCCTCGCCGTACTCGTCTGACGTCCTGTCATCGAAGACCGGGCGATCGTCGGGTTGGCTCACAAGGTCCATTGAACCCTGTGAGCCGGAGCAACGGGTACGCCGGACGCGGCTCGGAGCCGTGGGAGGATCGTCGCCACGCCCTCGTAGCTCAGGTGGATAGAGCGTCCGCCTCCTAAGCGGAAGGCCACAGGTTCGAGTCCTGTCGGGGGCACAAGAAGGGTTGCAAGCCACAGGTCCGGGCTCTGGGTACCGTTGCAGCCCGCGTCGCCACCGCGCCCAGTGCGGCATCTGCGTCGTCGGGCAGTACGAACGCCTAGCCGTCAACCAGATAGGGCCAGGTCCGACTGGTCACCAGCCCCGATCTTCTGGGGGATATGACCATTCTGGCCGTGGCGCCTACTTCGTGCGCCGGCTGCCGCCGACAACTCACGTGTGCCTCGCCGTTTCGGTAAGGCCATCGACGGAGGCCAAAGGGCATGGGACGGCACATTGGACCAAGTTGCCGTGCGTCTGACCTGAGGTTGCGGGTCTTCCTTGGCGGATCCCTGGCCCTGACTTTCGCCTACTTCCTCGTCCCCGGCTGGCACATGGTGCTGTGGGCGCTTCTCGGCGTGACCAGTGCGGGAGCTGTGTTGGCCGGCGTCCGCGTCCATCGTCCCGACCGGGCCCTGCCCTGGTATCTGCTCGCCGCCGGGCTGCTCACCTTCGCCGCCGGGGACTTCAGCTTCAACCTCCTCGTCGGGTTGCTTCACGAGGAAAACCCGTTCCCGTCCTTCGCCGACGGGTTCTACCTCGCCATGTACCCGCTCTGCGCGGCCGCGCTGGCGCTGTTCATCCGCGCGCGCACGCCGGACGCTGACCGCGCCGGACTCATCGACGCGCTCATCATCACGGTGGGCCTCGGGCTGCTGTCCTGGGTCTACCTCATTCAACCGACAGTGAGCGGCGGTGGCCTCACGTTGGTCGATACCGCCATCTCCGTTTCCTACCCTCTGGGTGACGTGCTGCTGTTGGCCATGCTGGCCCGGCTGCTACGTGCCCGTGGACACGGAGCGTCGCTGCTGCTGCTCGCGGCCGCAACGGCGGGCATGCTCGTCGCCGACGCAAGCTATGGCCTTATCCAGCTCAACGGCGACTCGTGGAAGGTCGGTGGCCCAGTCGACCTGGGCTGGGTCTGCTTCTACGTGCTGGTCGGAGCGGCCGCCCTGCACCCATCGATGACCGCGTTGACTCGGCAGGTGCCGGCGCGCGAGGTGGACATCAGCCGTGGGTGGCTCTACGTGATCGGCTCGGCCTCACTCATCGCGCCCGGCGACTGGCTGCTGCATTGGGTGCGCGGCGCGCCGCCGGACTCGGGAGCGCATGCGGTCGTCTCCATCGCGCTGTTCGTCCTGGTCATCAGCAGGATGTCAGGGATCCTGCGTTCACAGCAGGCGAGCAACGTCCGCGAGCGAACCCTGCGGCGGGCGAGCGCGCAGCTCGTGGCGGCTCAAGACGCGGAACAGATCGCCGCCGCACTCGAAGCCGCACTCCAAGAGTTCGCCGGCGGGATGGCGGTGCGTTCGACTCTGCTGGTGCGGGAGGGGGCCTTCCTGATCGGTCCAGCGTTCCGCGGGCGCCTCGTGGACATGCCGCTGATGACGGCGGCACTCGCCGGTCCCCATCCTGGGTTCGTCGCTGCCGACGTGCTGTCCGAGGTGCGCTTCCCACCGCTGCCGTCCGCTGTCGGCATGGTCGTGCCGTTGCGCCTGTCCAGCGAGCTGCTCGGTGCCCTCGTGTTGGTCGGCAAGAGGCAGCCGATGTTCGGGCTGCGATCCACCATCGAGACGTTGGGTCTGACGGCGGCGCTCGCCCTGGAGCGCATCGCGTTGGCCCTGGCCGTGCACCAAAGGGCGAGCGAGGCGCACTTCCGCTCCCTGATCCAGAACAGCTCCGACATGATCGTCGTGCTGTCCGCGGCTCGAACGATCAGGTATCAAACGCCATCAGTTGCGCGCGCTCTCGGGCTCGAGGACGCCGAGCTTGTCGGTGCGAGCCTCGAGCTCATGATCCACCCCGAGGACCGGTCACGGGCGACCGCGGTGATTGACCGGCTGCTGGACGAGCCCGATGCGAAGGACGCACATCTCGACGTGCGGCTCTCCCAAGGGGGCGGGGGATGGATCGAGACCGAGGTGATCTGTAGCAACCTGCTGCGCGACCCCTCTGTCGAAGGTCTCGTGCTGACCTTCCGCGACGTGACGCAACGACGCATGCTGGAACGCGAGATGACCCGGCGTGCCTTCCATGACGGCCTGACCGGCCTGGCCAACCGAGCCCTGTTCGCCGATCACTTGGAGAACGCGCTCCGGCGAGGTGCACGCAGTGGTGCCCTGTCGGCGCTGCTCTTCCTTGACCTGGATGACTTCAAGACCATCAACGACAGCCGGGGGCATGCGCTCGGGGATGCGGTGTTGCGACACGTGGGCGGGATTCTCACCAACCTCGTCCGTTCCGGCGACACGGTTGGACGGCTCGGAGGCGACGAGTTCGCCATCCTCATCGAGGACGCAGGTGACGAGGCGAGGACCACTGAGCTCGCCGAGCGCCTCCTCGCGGAGATTCGTGAGCCGGTCGACCTCGAAGGCCGGACGGTCTACGCGCAGGCAAGCATCGGCATCGCGACCAGCGAGCACAGCACCGACGCGCCCGAGCTGCTGCGCTTCGCCGACCTTGCCCTCTACGAGGCGAAGCGCGCAACCAAGGGCACCTACCGGTACTTCCGCGACGGGCTACGAGCCGAGGTCGTTGACCGCTCGGAACGACGGGCACGCTTGCAGCAGGCCCTCGATGGTGACCAGTTCCGGCTGCTCTATCAGCCGATCGTGGAACTCGACTCGGGTCAGCTCGTCGGCATGGAGGCACTGGTGCGCTGGCACGACCCGCTGCGCGGTGTCGTCCCACCCGACGAGTTCATCCCGGACGCGGAGGAGTCCGGAATGATCGTGCCGCTCGGAACGTGGGTGCTTCGCGAGGCGCTCCGCCAGTGCGGAGCCTGGCAAGCGGCTCACCCCGACGGGCCAGTGATGCGGTTGAGTGTGAACGTCTCTCCACGCCAGGTGCGGGAGCCAGGGTTCCTTCAACTGGTGGCCGCGATCCTGGAGGAGACGCCGCCCGCGCCATGGACGCTGGTGTTCGAGCTCACCGAGAGCCTTCTCATCGAGGATCCAAGAGTGATCGAGGTGCTCGAAGGTCTGCGCCTCCTCGGCATCAAGCTCGCACTCGATGACTTCGGCACGGGCTACTCGGCACTCGGCTACCTCCAACGCTTCCCCATCGACATCCTCAAACTGGACAAGTCCTTCATCGATGACCTGCTCGAGTCGACGGACCGTGAGGCACTCGTCGAGGCAATCGTCCAACTGGCCGCCAGCCTCGCCCTGCCGCTCGTCGTCGAGGGGATCGAGCTACCAGGCCAGCGCGACCGTCTCTCCGACATGGGCGGGATGTTCGGTCAGGGCTACCTCTTCGGACGACCGATGGGCGCGGCCGACCTCGAAGCAATGTTCACCCCACAGCAGGACGCGGTCGGTGAGGGCGCGCCGTCGACCCTGTCCGTTCCGGAGCCGCGCACGGCGTCGCTAGGCGTGGGCTTGTCCCCAAGCGGCGGACCGACCCCGATGCGGGCAGGCAGGCGAGCTAAGCGGCACGGACTGTGAGTAACGCGCCGACGAGAATCACCGCACCCGCGGCGACGACGGGAAGTGCTCTCGCAAGGCGCTGCGCCATTGGACCTGGCTCGGAGAAGCGGCGTTGCATGCCGTCACTGGCCCGGACCAGCAGCAGGCCGACCGCCGTGAGCGCACCGGCCATCCCCAGTCCGTAGAGCACGACAAGGACGATGCCGAGCCACGCGCGGCCGAGCGCGATCGTGCTCAGCAGCACGACAAGCGCGGAAGGGCTCGGAACCAGGCCGCCGGCGACGCCCATGCCGATCAATCCGGTGCGGCGCGTACGCCGGGGCGTGACGGTGATGTCTGAGGTGTGCGTGCGCTCGAGCAGCGCGACACCGCCGGAGGCAGGCCCGAGGTTGTGGTGGACTGCTGGCTCGTGCTCGTGAGGGTGCGGATGATCGTGCGGATGGTCATGATCGGAGGGTCCGTGCGAGTGCCCGCCAGGGCCGTGAGTGTGGCCGCGGTCACCCCCGCGTAGGGCGGAACGCAGCAGCCCCACGCCGACCCCGACCACGATGATCCCGCTGAGCAGCGCGAGCCTGCGCGTCACGACATCCCCGGCCAGAGCTGACGACACGGTCAGCGCCAGGCCGAGCAGCAGGACGCCCAGAGTGTGCGTGATGGTGACGGTTGCTCCGACGGTGATGGCATCGCGCACGGAGCCGCGCTTGCCCGCCAGGTATGCGGCCATGATCGTCTTGCCGTGTCCGGGAAGGGCGGCGTGGCCGGCTCCGAGGAGCAGGGCGAGCAGCCCCGTCAGCAGGATCGAACCCACGGTGGCATGGCGCTGGCCGACCAGGCTGGTGAACTTCTTGTCGACGACACCGATGGCCCGAGTGAAGGGGCCAGCCTTGGGGGCGCTGACGAAGGTGCCGTAGGTCGAGTCGCCGCTGCCGGCCTGCACGTGCAGCCGTGCCTCGCGTACGTCGAGGGGTGACGCCAGCAGATCACCCGGGTAGTGCCGCAGCTCGTCGCTCACACTCGTCGCGGGAACAGGGGATCGCAGGAGCTCGACGCCGCTACCGACGACGGTGATCTCGTGCCATCCGATGCGGCCTCGACTGGCGTTGTCGCGCACCACCACCTCCGCCGATGAGATCACGGCGGCGGAGCGCAGTCCGCACTCCAAGCGACCGGTGTCCAGACCACCGGCACCGGGCACGAAGGCGAACGTCTCCGAAGTGATGCCCCACCGCAGTGGGGCTCCGCCGACCTCCACGGAGACGTCGCGCTCGACTCTCGCGCACGACGCATGCGCCCACGCGGCTGCCTCGGTCACGGAGAGGGCCCCGTCCCCGTCGACGTCGATCTCGCCGCGCTGCTGGGCGGTGGGGATCTCCGCTGTGTCGGTGACGACGCGCACGTCCACCGACTCGGGCTTGAGGGTCACGCCGAGGTAGTGGTTGACGGTGAAGTTGCCCAGCGGGTGGGCTGACGCGGCCGTCGCCGTGGCGATGACGAGCGCGACAGCCGCCAGCGCGCCCAGCAGCAGCCTCCTCACGAGGTCAGCTCCGCGAGACGCGCCCGCGCGATCGGTGCCTGGAGCAACGAGAAGTGCGGGTTGATGGCGAGCGCGAGCCTCAGGTCACGGACTGCTGCAGCCCGTTCTCCGAGAGACGCTTCGATCATGCCGCGGTGGTACGCGAAGCTCGCACTGCGAAAACCGAGCCGCGCCGCCCGTCGCGCGGCCGCGAGGGCCTCGCGGTCACGGCCGTTCGCGTGCAGCGCCCAGGCCAACGCGTCGTCGATGGCGATGCTGTCGCGCCGGCCTCGCTCGGCTTGCGCCGTGCGCAGCGCCTGCGATGCGCGGCCGTGGTCGGCGTCGAAGAGTGCGAGCTCGAGGTCGGTGTTGACGCCTTGGCTCCGGAAGAGCTGCTCCTCGACGCGCACCAACTCGTACTGCCGGCGGGCTGCGTCCGTGTCGCCGGTCGAGGCCAGCAGGTCGCCGTACTCGACCAGGTAACCGGGTTGGGGCAGCTCCTCGGTCACCGCCTTGTAGGCGGCGAGTGCCGCCGCGGTCTGGCCCTCAGCGGCCAAGACCTTGGCCAGTCCCGCGCGCAGCGGGAGGTAGGTCGCGTCGGCACGCTGCCCGGCGAGGTAGTGGCTCCGGGCGCCGGCCAGGTCTCCGCTGTTGAAGGCGAGCTCGCCCAAGTAGTAGTCCGCGAACGCCATGTCAGATCGGCTGCCGGCTTCGTCCCGCGCCCGCTCGAGGTTCATCCGCGCCAGGGGGATGTTGCCGCGCAGCTCCCAGGTGTAGGAGCCCCGGGCGAGCGAGCCGGTGTCCGGGCTCAGGTCGAGCATGCGCTGGATCGCGCGGAATGCCTCGTCGTAGCGACCTAGCTCGATGAGCGCGTCGCCCATCACCCCGTAAACCGAAGACGCCTGCGGGTCGATCGCGGCCGCCCGCTCGGCGAGGGCGAGCGCGCCCGTGAAGTCGTGGCGGGCGGCAGCGGTCGCTCCCTGGCCGAGCAGCGCGAGGTAGTTGTCCCGCGGCTGGATGTCGAGGGAGCGCGACAGAGCACCGTCCGCCTTCGGGTAGAAGGAGGGGTCGGCAGTGATCCGCGCCTGCTGCACGTAGGCGAGCCCGAGCGACGCCCAAGCCGTGTAGTCGTTGGGCAGACGACGAAGCCGATCCTGCAGCGCGGTCAGCTGGCGCTCGCCGTCGTGACGGCCGTTGTGCGCGTCCGGTGACTGGATCCGCGCTGCTGTCGGTGTGAGCGCCCGGTTGGGCTGCTGCGCTCCGCCGAGGGTCACGAGAGCGAGGCCGGACATCAGCACGACCGAACCAGCGATCGTTGACGCACGCGCGCCGGGCAGCCTCATGCGGCCACCTCGTGGGCGAAGACGACGACGTTGTCCTTGTAGTGCAGCCGCCAGAAGCTGTAGCCGCCGCAGGTGATGAGGCGCAAGGTGTGCCGGTCGGTGGCGCCGTAGACCAGCGTCGCGGGAAAGGCGGACTTGTCGTACTGCCGGACGGCATCGATCACGTAGTGACGCACGACGCGATCGGCTCCTGCGACAGAGACGGCCTCGCCGGGCATCAGGTCGCGGAGGCGGAAGAACAGCGCAGGCCCGCTGTGGTCGTCGACGTGCCCCACCAGGACCAGCGGCCCATTGCGGTCCAGGCCCGGACCACTCCGCCACCAGCCGGCGGCGCGAAACGACGTGGGCACGCCGAGCTCGCCGCCCTGCTCCACGTCCACGGGCGTGACGGACGCGTCGACGCCGATCGCGGGAATCGTCAGCGTCGTCGGTGTGACGCCGCCGAGACCGATAGACCGCCCGTGGCCGCGATCGACCGACGGGATGGTGCCGCGGGAGACAGCCGCGAACGCGGGCTGGGTCATGACCCAGGTCCCGAGGGAGACGAGTACGACGCCCGCCACGATCGCAGCCATGGCGACAGGACGCCGCCGGAGCGTGCCGCGGAGGCCGACCGGGATGTCCCGGCCGACCTCCGCAGCACTGCTGTGCTTTCTCACTTGGCGAGCACGCCTGTCCGACGACGGCTGACAGCGCCGAGGCCGAGCATGAGCGATCCCGTCAGCAGCGTGGCCGCACCCAGGAGCAGGTTGCGGTGCGCTGCCCCGCCGAAGCCAGCCTTGGCTCCAGCCGTCGGGCTCGCGGTGGCGCTGCTGCCGTCACTGCTCGACGTGGTGGCGCCGTTGGCTGCCGTGCCACCGTTCTCGTTCACCGATGCCTCGTGCGGCAGAGCGAGGTAGGGGAACGTGGTGTCGAACGCGACGTCGTTCTGGTCGACGGCGTCGCCAGCCTTCAGCGGCTCGACGATCTTGCCGGTCTGGGCTGCACCCTCGACCGCCTGAAGAGCGATGTCGATGACGTCGTCGGTGAGACGGCGGCCGTTGGGGAAGCCCGCCAAGTCGGCGCCGATGACGCCGAGCCGGTTAGGGCTCGCCGTCGGCGGCACAGCCACGTTGAGGCGCAGCTCCTCGGACGGCACGAAAGCCTTCGCCTTCACGTCCTTGTTGAGCATCTGCGAGTTCAGGTCTGCCTTGATGGGGCCACAGGCCTTGCAGATGCCGGTGAGGAAGATCTCCACCAGGTCGTTGCGCGGAGCAGCCGGGGCGGGGATCTTGTAGATGCCCTGGATCAGCTTGGGGACCTCCGGGTCGGTGACCTTCGCCACCACCGGCGCGATGGTGTGGTCAGTCGCCGGGTTGATCGAGTTGAAGGCGTCCTTGTACTTGACCGGGACGACGACCTCGTTCACCAGCGGGTTGCCGAGGCGTGACACCTGCACGTAGTCGCCGGAGGCCTTCTCTGCACCCCCGCCGTACACAACGCTGCTCTTGCGGTCCGTCGTACTCCACACCCCGATCACCGGGTTGCGCTTGGAGTCGCCCTTGAGCACCAGGTCCTTCGCCGGCACCTGAAGCGCGATGGTGTTGACGTTGTAGCCGTTCAGCGTGTCGTGACCGGCCTCCTTGAGATTCGCCCCGTAGAGCAGGTCGAACACGCGGAGATCGAGGAAGAACGGGTCGTCTGCTTGGCCGGCGAACGTCGTGCCGCCGCCCGGAAGCGTCTTGATGGCCTCGTCACGGACCTTCTTGTAGTCCGGGAACGACGCCTTGCCCGTGTCGGACGGCGCCACAACCGCGTTGCTGAGCAGTGTCGTCGTCTTCTTCCCGGCGGTCCTGGTCAGCGTGTAGGTCTGGGTGAAGTTCAGCGTCTTGTCACTGATCGAGCTGACCGGTCCCGTGTTGTAGAGGAACGTGTCCTGCGTCTTGTAGTGGTTGGTGAAGGTCCACGCGTAGGTGACGTCCGCATTGCCGTCACCATCGTTGTCGACCTTGATGTTGTAGCGGGCGTTCTCGGCGAACGGGTAGAAGTTCGGACCGCCGTTGGGCTCCTCGAAGGGGATCCAGTTCGCGATCAGCGTCACGGTGTCGGGCTTGTCCGGGCTGACGAACGCGTAGGTGTCGGTGTTGTCCACCTGCGCAGCCGCGGCTACGAGGGGAGCCTCGCGGTGGCTGGAGGCGTTGCCGCTCGCCGGTGCGAGCAGTGCGACACCACTCAACGCGATGAGGGCAGCGCCGCCCGCAGTGAGCGCGCTGGCGCGCTTCGGTGGACGGTTCGGGGCATCCGGCATGAGAGGTCCTTCGCAATCGGGGTCCGATGACCGAACGGTCATCGGTGGGCGCGGAGCTTTCGATCGCCTGAAGCACAGGGCGGAAGCTCTGCAGGTCCTTCGCGCCAGTCGCACTGCCGGATCACCAGATGGCCAACGGATTTGTGGACTCCGCTGTCACGACCACGTCCCGATGCAGCGCGACCAATCCAGCTGGGTCGCTCGTGCGAAGGACTGCCGAACCCGCTCGGCGGCCACGCCGGGTCGAGACCCATGGAGGAACAGATGGACAGCACCACTGGCACCGGAACGAAGTCCGTCAACCAGCTCGTCGGCACCGTCTTCGGCGCCGTCTACGTCCTGGTCGGCGTCCTCGGCTTCTTCGTCGACAGTGACGGCTTCGCCGCCACCAGTGGCGGCAAGCTGCTCGGCATCTTCGAGGTGAACCCGCTTCACAACCTGGCCCACATCGCCATCGGCATCGCACTGCTCGTGGCCGCGCGGGCGTTGGCGACGGCTCGCGCTGTCAACGGCACGGTTGGTGCCGCCTACCTGCTCCTCGGCGTTGTCGGGCTGTTCATCCTCGACTCCAAGGCGAACATCCTGGCGCTCAACGGCGCTGACAACGCGCTCCACTTCGCTAGTGCTGTCGTCCTGCTCGGCGCAGCGCTGGCAGCGGACAAGCAGGTCGTGACCCGCAGCGGCAACAGCGCCTGAGACCGCGAGTCAGAGGCGAGACGACTGGGCGGGAGAACGACGTGAACCACATGTCCGGGATGACGGGCCACCACGGCAGCCTGCCCTGGCACCAGCTGGTGCTCGCCCTGATGGCTCTCGCCGCCGTGGCGGCGCTCGCGACCGCTCTGCGTCGCGGGCGCCTCGGCGAGTCCGTTGCTCAGGGTGAGGCCAGGCGGCCGGCACCGGTTCAGACATCCCTCCGACCGGTGCTGGCCGCGCTGTCCGCTCTCACTGCGACGGCGGCGGGGATCCACCTTGCGGTGATCCGTGAGCACTTCCTCGAAGACCCGCTGCTCGGCTGGTTCTTCCTGGCGCTGACCGTGAGCCAGCTGGGCTACGCAGCGATCCTTCTCGTCCGTCCGAGCCGCCGCCTGCTCGCCGTGGGAATCGTCGGCAACCTCAGCGTCGTGGGCCTGTGGGTCTACACACGCGTTGTCGGGATTCCCTTCGGCATCGCTGGTGGCGAGCTCGAGGCCGTCGGTGCCGCAGACGTCCTGGCGGCTATGGTCGAGTTGGCGGCCGCGGTGCTTGCAGCCCGCGTGCTGCGCCGGAGAGCACCCGCAGCCGCCACCGGGGTGCGCCTGACCACGACACACGCCGGGTGGGGTCTGATGGTGGTGTCGATCGCGGGCACCGCGGTCAGCGCTTTCGGTCACTGAGGTTTAGCAGCCCCAGGGCTCAGCACAGCCCGGACCCATCCGATGTCGCGCCTGGCGCGAACACCCATCGTGAGGACAGCCACAGTGACGGTCGCGCGGGTGAGCAACGCCGCGGAGGACGCCGGACTGGTGCGCGACGTCGGTCAGGGCGACCAGGCCGCTTTGGCCGCGCTCTATGACCGTTACGGCAAGCCCTGCTACGCCCTGGCCCGGCGCATCCTTGGGGACGACGGCCTCGCCGAGGACGTTGTGCAAGAGGTGTTCCTCGTGCTGTGGAGAGATCCCTCTCGTTTCGACTCAACCCGCGGCGCGTTCGCCACCTGGCTGCTCTCGACGACGCACCACAAGGCGGTCGACGCGGTGCGACGCGAGGAGAACCACCGCAAGCGGCGGGCGTCGGCTGATGTGCTCGACAGCTCGATCTCGGACGCGCCGGCCGTCGAGGAGCAGGCCTGGACGGCTGTGCGCCGGACCCAGGTCCGCAGCGCGCTCGCGACGCTGCCGCCGACGCAACGGGAAGCACTCGGGTTGGCCTACTTGGGCGGCTACACACAGCGGGAGATCGCCGGCCTGACGGGAATCCCGCTCGGAACCGTCAAGACCAGGATGCTCGCGGGGATGCGTCGCCTGCGCGAGGAGCTGGCCTCCCTCGACGACAGCCCGCGGGGCACCACGCCGACGACGTCGGGAGAGCCCACATGACCGACCACTTCGACCACGAGCGCTGGGAAGAGCTCGCTGTCGCTCACGCGCTTGACGCGCTCGAACCATCCGAGGACGTGAGCTTCCTCGAGCACCTCGCTTCGTGTGCTCGGTGTCGCCGCGTCGTCGACGACGTGCTGGCCACGGCAACGGACCTCGCCCTGGCAGTCGACCCCTCCGACCCATCGCCCGAGTTCCGCGCCTCGCTCCTCGACGCCGTCGCCTACACCCCGCAAGTCCGCCAGACGCCCGCCGCGCGCCAGGAGCTGCCGGTGCAGCCCCAGCTCGCTCCTCCCGCGCCGCGCGCCAGCACCGAACCGCCCGGCTTCGTGCGCTGGCTCGTCGGCGCCGCTGCCGCGATCGCGCTGGTGATGGGCATCGGCTTCGTAGCGACCTACGACGGCTCGCGTGCTCCGGTGGACTCCAGGGTGGCCCAGGCATTCGGCCGCTGCCTGGACGACAACGGCTGCACCCCCATCCGGCTGCTGGGCTCCGACGGCACGGTGCTGGCGGCCGTCCTGGTACGCGGTAACCGAGCGGAGCTCGTTTCGGAACGGCTCGCCCCCAACCCCGCCGCCAGCACCACGTACGTCTTGTGGGCGCAGCACACGGCTGGGCCGGTGAGAGCGGTCGGTGTGTTCGACGTCACCTCGCGCGGGGAGTCCGTGCACGAGCTCGACGCGCTGCCCTGGAAGATCAGCGAGATCTCCGCGTTCATGGTCTCGAGAGAGGCCGGAAACGTCGCGCCCGCATCTGGGTCTGCGCCGGTGGCCCAGGGCACGGTCTAGAGCTCATCCCCGTCGGGCGCGCCTGTTCAGCTGCTGGCTGAGGCCTCCGCGTGGACCGGAGCTCCGTAGCGCAGCCCGTCCATGAGCAGAGACGCGACCTTGGCGCCGTTCTCCGGCCCACCCGGCTGGTCGCTCATCATGCAGACCCCGCTGAGGGCACGCAGCAGCTCCATGCCCTCCACCCCGGTGCGGATCGTGCCCGCGTCACCCGCCGCGTCGATCAGGCTTCCGATGGTCGCCCGCACCCGAGCTTGCGAGCTCTCGAACAGGTCCGAGTCGGCGGACACGACTGACTTGAGGTAGGCCGCCATCCCCTTCTTGGTGGCGACGTAGGCGACGAAGCGCTGCATCCAGGCGGCGAGCGCCTCGTCCGGGGGCAGTGTTGCGCGCAGCTCCTCCGCCCCTTCGCAGAGCAGGTCGACGTTGTGCCGGTAGACCGCTTCGACGAGGGCGTCACGGGTGGGGAAGTGCCGGTAGAGCGTCCCGATCCCGACGCACGCTTCCTTGGCGATCGACTCGAGGGAGGCCTCCACGCCGTGGGCGGAGAACGCCTCGGAGGCCACCTCGAGCAGGCGGTCGCGGTTGCGGCAGGCGTCTGCGCGCTGCGCTCGCACCATCCGCCCACTGCTCCTTCGAAACTCCGACGAACTTCGGCCGACATCCGGCTTGACGCTGACATTGGCTTGACAAACCGGAGGGTGCCTCCGTTATTGTTCCGGAGGCGGCATCCGCTTACGTCAGAAGAGTAAGCCGACCGCCCCGAGACCGCAAGCAAGGAGACGAACCCATGACGCAGACCGCCACCCTGGAGTCCCCGCCGAGGATCCCCGAGCCGCCGCAGCGCGACCGCCGCTGGCTTGCGCTCGCCGTGATCGGCGTTGCCCAGCTCATGATCATCCTCGATGCGTCCATCGTGAACATCGCGCTCCCCCACGCCCAGGCCGCGCTGCACATCGGCGACGCGCAGCGGCAGTGGGCGCTCACCGCCTACACGCTGACCTTCGGCGGGCTCCTGCTGCTCGGTGGCCGGGTCGCCGACTACCTGGGCCGCAAGCGCACCTTCCTCATCGGGCTGTTCGGCTTCGCCGGCGCCTCCGCGTTGGGCGGCCTAGCTCCCTCGGCCGGCTGGTTCTTCGGCGCACGGGCGGTGCAAGGAGCCTTTGCCGCCGTACTCGCACCCGCCGTCCTCTCCCTCATCACCACGACCTTCACCGAGGCGCGGGACCGCGCGAAGGCGTTCGCCGTGTACGGCGCCATCTCCGGCACCGGTGCAGCGATCGGTCTGATCGCCGGTGGCGCCCTGACGGAGTACCTATCGTGGCGCTGGACGCTTCTGGTCAACACCCCGATCGCGTTGATCGTCGCGGTGGCTGCCATCCCGCTGTTGAAGGAGAGCCGCGCCGAGGGCAACCGCCACTTCGACCTGCCCGGCGCCGTCGTCGCCACGGGTGGACTCGCGACCCTCGTCTATGGATTCACCGAGGCGTCGCTGCACGGGTGGACCGCACCGCTGACGTTGACGCTGCTGGCCGTCGCCGTCGTGCTGCTCGCGGCCTTCGTCGCCTGGGAGCGCCGTGCCGCGAACCCGATGCTGCCCCTGCGAATCGTCCTCGACCGCAATCGCGGTGGCTCCTACCTCGCCTTCTTCCTCGCGACGCTGGGCATCTTCGGCGTCTTCCTGTTCCTCACCTACTACTTCCAGGGCGTGCTCGGCTACAGCGCGCTGAAGGCGGGATTTGCCTTCCTGCCCTTCCCACTGGGTGTCATCACCTCGGCGACGATCGCGTCGCGGACGCTGCCGCGCTTCGGGCCGCGAGCTCTCGCCATCACCGGCTTCTCACTGGCGACGTTGGGCATGCTCTGGCTCACCCAGCTGCCTGCTGAGTCGGCGTACCTCACCCACGTGGTCCCGTCGATGCTCCTCATCAGCCTGGGGATGGGGCACGTGTTCGTGCCCTTGTCCTCCACCGCGCTGCTCGGCGTCCCGAACCACGACGCCGGCGCGGCAAGCGCTCTCGTCAACACGATGCAGCAGATCGGTGGCTCGCTCGGCGTGGCGTTCCTCAACACGATCGCGACCAGCGCCACAGCCTCCTACGCGGTCAGCCATGGAGGCCCGTCGGCGCAGGCGGCGGTGCACGGCTTCACCACGGCGTTCGGAATCGCCGCGGGAATCCTGGCGCTGACCGTGGTCGTCGTGGCGGTCGTGATCCGGCCGATCGACCGGAATGAGGCAAGCGCGTACGACGTGTCGGCACTGCCCGAGCCGGTGGCGGCCTGACGCAGGTCGGGCGAACAGCCGAAGCCCCGTCGCGAACTTCGCGGCGGGGCTTCGGCGTCCCCGGCGTCCTGGGATCCGCCGGCAGCTAGCTGAGGTTGACCGTGAAGGACCAGCTGGTGAGCACCGCATTCCCCGTGGTCCGAACCTGCGCCGACAACAACACGTCCCGACCCTGGGCGACGAGCGCCCGCGTTAGGCTCAAGGCCATCCCTGACCCGCCCTTGACCTGGATGTTCGGCCCCTGGCTCTCCTGGGGGTCGCTTGCGGCGCACGCCGCGCCGTGGTGCGGGAGGCAGAGGTCGAACGACGCCGTGCCGCCGCCAGGGAAGCTGTAGAAGCCGCCGCCGAAGCCCACCGCTGCGGCGCTCTTGGGGACCGCGGTGCGCACGGTCACCGTGCCGGCCTGCTCGAGGGCGGTCAC
>JAVEEJ010000230.1 GCA_030840515.1 Frankiaceae bacterium
GCTGCTGGCGGAGCGCGGCTCGGCCGTGACCTACGACAACCTGCTGGTGTCAGCGACGCACGACCACAACTCGCCCTACTACTCGACGCCGGCCGCAGGGGTGTGGCTGTTCCAGGACGTCGCCGACCTGCGGATGTTCGAGTACCAGGCACGGGCGATCGCCACGGCAGTGCAGTCCGCCGAGCGCGGCATGCGTCCCGCCCGTCTCGGTGCGGCGACGGTCGAGTTCCCGTGGTTCCACGGCAACATCGCCGGCGGCGGGGTCGGCGAGGACGGCGCGCCCGTCGGCTACCCGATGATGGAGAACGACCACGGGCTCACCGTGGTGCGCATCGACGACATGACCGACCCGGCTCAGCCCAAGCCGCTGACGACCTATGTCAACTACGCCCAGCACGGTGAGTCGCTGGACGGCTACGACCTCATCTCGGCGGACTGGCTCGCGCCGTTCGAGCGCTTCGTCGACCGCGGCACCGGCGCACCCGTGGTGTTCAGCCAGGGCTCCGTCGGCTCGGCCGAGGGTCCCTACGACAACCGCTTCCCCGGCGGCAACCCCTCCATCGAGGACCACGGCGATGCGGTGAAGTTCGCCTGGGCCCACACCGGCTTCTCGCAGGCCGAGCGCGGCACCCACCTGCTGGCCGACAAGGTTCTGGCCGCGTGGCGCGCCATCGGAGGCGAGGACAACGGGGTCACCGTTGCCGCGCCCATGTCGAGCGACGTGCCGGTGCAGATGGTCACCCACTTCGTGCCCGGCCCGGTCTCCCACCCCTACCCCAGCGTGTCCAACTGCCGCACCGACCAGACGGTCAACGGCAACCCCGGCTCGCCGGTCCTCGGCCTCCCGGACTGCCAGCGGATAAGTGACGTCGGCACCATCCCGTCCCCACCGCTCTGGGACAGCCTGCGCGCGACCGGGCTGCCGATCCCGGCGAGCTATGACGCCGCGTCATTCGGGTCGGTCGAGGAGAACCTGCGGATCAAGCTCCAGGCCGTGCGCCTGGGTGAGGTGCTGCTCGCCTCCTGCGCCTGCGAGCCGCAGAGCGACTTGATCAAGGCGTTGGAGACCCGCACCGACAAGGTCGCGGGCAACCAGTGGAACGGCATGGACTACGCGAACCAGAACGCGGTCACGGCGGCCTACCCACTGGCCGACAGCCCGGTGCGCGCGTGCTTCGCGGTGCCAGCCGGCTACAGCTGCCCCCGGAGTGACTCCCCGATCGACGGCACGCCACGCCTCACGGTGAGCAAGGCGGCCTTCGACCGGATGGAAGCAGAGATCAACAACCCGGCCGACGGCTGGGACGACCCGACGTACGCGCCCTACGCCAACAGCGAGCCTGACGACATCAAGGCGATCAAGGGCAACTTCACCCGCCGGGAGCTCGCGCCGAACTGTGGCTACGCCGTCCCGGTGGGCCTGGGCCACTCGAGCGACTACAACGGATACACCGTGTCGTACCGCGAGTACGTCGCACGCGACTCCTACCGCAAGGCGCTCACCTCCTACGGCGCGCACACCGCCGACTACATGGTGAGCCGGTTGGTATCGATGGCCGCGTTCCTGCGCTGCGGGACCCCGCTCCCCGCCGAGCCCCTGGACACGCTCGCTGCGGCCGACGAGGCACGGCAGGTCGCCGAGTCCACTGCCCTCGGGCAGGTGTCGTCGTACTACTACGACGCCTGGACCGCGCAGATCCCCGACAGCCAGCCGGCGAAGGCGCTCACCCAGCCGCGCGACATCAAGCGCTTCGACGCGGCGACCTTCTCGTGGGTCGGCGGCGACAACTGGAGCGACAACCCCAACGTCATCGTCGAGCGCTTCGTCGGCGGCCAGTGGGTGCGCTACGCGGACATGAGCGGCGAGGTGCAGACCATCCTCACGCCGCCGAGTGATGCCGCAAGCGGCGCCGTCGACCGACGGCAGGGCCTGCAGTCATGGATCTGGACCGCAAGCTTCGAGGCCTTCGACTCCTACCCCCGCGCTGACGTGCCAGGCGGCCAGGTGCCCGACGGCACCTACCAGTTCTACGTCAAGGGCATCCAGCACGTGGGCGGGGCGCTGCAGGAGTACGCCTTCTTCTCGAAGCCTTTCCACGTCGGGCCGTGGACCGGGATCACGGTCAGCGACCTGACCCGCGACGCGGACGGATCGGTCTCCTTCGTCGTGGACCCGATCGTCTACCCCCGCACCTACACGTCACCGATCGCCTTCGTCGGCGACGACCACGGCAAGCAGATCTGCAAGACCTGCGCCTTCCGGGCCTGGGCCAGCACTGGCCAGGTCGCCAGCGCTCAGGTGCACGTCGACGGGGTGGCGGTGCCCGCGACGCTCGGCCCCGACGGCCGCTGGCACGCGAGTGCTCCGGGCGCGAGCTCGGTGACCGTCGAGCCAGGGGACATCAGGGACGCGTACGGCGAGACGAACGGCGCCCGCTTCACGGCGTGACCGGTGACTCAGCGCTCGCATCGACGGTGATGCGCGCGCTCCCACCGTCGAGCACGGCACCGGTGAACGGCAGCTTCACGGGTGCCTCGAACTCCACCGTGGCTATCGCGCCGTCGGTGGTGACGGTCCAGGTCAGGCCTGGGAAGCGATCGGACAGCCGGGCGTTGGCGACGTAGCGGTCGACGGCGACCTCGACCGAGTCCTGACTCAGCGGCAGCGAGCTGCCCACCCCGACGGTGAGCAGCTGCCCCTCGTCCGGCGACTGCGAGGCCGCGAGCGCTGCGGCATCGGCAGCCCCGGACAGCGCGCGGCGGTAGAGGAAGAGCTTCGAGACGTCGACCACCACCACGACCAGCGCGATCGCGATCGCGGCGTAGACGAGGATCAGCAGCAGCAGCTGGCCGTCGTCCTCACGCAGCCTGCGCCTCACGGGCACACCCCCGCGTCGACCGGGGCGGCGACACCGGAGCGGAAGCAGTCGACCACCTCGTCGTGCCTGCCGTGAACGGCGATCGATGCGGGCACCGTGCCGAAGATGTGAGGCACGAAGGGGAGCCCGACCCTGGTGTCGATGCGGATGCTGACGATCGCGCCGGCGGTCAGGCAGGGGTCCTCGGAGCAGCTGATCGTCAGGTCATCGGGATCGAGCTGAAGTCCCTGGTCCTGCAGCGCCAACCGGGCCGCGGCCAACGCTGCGTCCTCCGGGTTGTCCCCACCCGCCGCGACGTAGGCGCGGCCGGCCTCCCGCGTCGCCTGCGTGACGCCGAAAGCAGCCCGCTGCACCTGGAAGACGGACACCACGAGGTAGCCGACGGGGACCATCAGCAGCACGGCCAACCAGGTGAACTCGATGAGCGCGTTGCCGCTGTCCTCACGGGATCGCCACAACCGTCGCCGTACCTGCGCCCTCACGGTCCTTCCTCCAGCGCGTGGCCCCGGACCGTCATCGTGCGCGCCGGTCCGAGGAAGCCGATGACAGGGATGCGGGTACGCACCGTGATGACGACGACGGTCCGCCCGCCCACCTGCTCCTCACCGGAAGAGATGTCCTGCGAGTACGACGACGGCAGCGCGTCGTCGATCAGCTGGCGCGCCCGCGCCACGCCGTCCTCAGGTGTGCGGTCGGCGTTCGCCGCATAGCGCGCACCCTCCGCCGCGGCACCCGTCAGCACCGTGCGGACGTGCAGCGCCAAGCCGATCTGCAGCACCGCCAGGAACATGGCGGTGAGCAGCACGCTGACGAGGACGAACTCGACGACGGCCGACCCGCGCTCGCCGGCGATGTCCCGCCGGCGGTACATCAGCCGCCTGGACCCGTGACCGCGTCGAGCGCGTCGTTGAACAGGGACTGCAGCTTGTCGCCGGCGGCGAGCCAGAGCACCGTCACCAGTCCGGCGGTCATCATCGTGACCAGCACCCAGCCCGGGACGTCACCCCTCTCACGCCCGCCCGTCGTGATCCGCACATACGCGCGGAGCAACAGCTCAGACATCAAACCCAACCCCTTCCGGTGGAACCCACACTCACGGTGATGTGAACGACAGCCCGTAGAAACCGGGGTAGAGCGCGAAGAGAACAGTGACAGGAAGGACGAGGAAGACGACAGGCACCATCATCGCGATCTCCTTCTTCCCGCCGGAGTCCAGCAGGGCGCGCTTGCCCGCCTCGCGCACATCGCCCGCCTGCGCGCGCAGCACCTCGGCAAGCGGCGTCCCTCGCTCGACAGCGATGACCACGCCGTCGACGAAGCGCGCGAGCGGCGGCAGGCTGGTCCGGGCAGCCAACCGTTCGAGCGACTGCACGAGGGTGGCACCGGCTCGCGCGTCGGCGAGCGCGCGGCCTAGCTCGAGCGCGAGCTCGCCGCGACTGACCCGCACCACGCGCTCGAGGGCGCCGACCGGCCCCTCGCCCGCGGTCACGGCGAGCGCCAGGAGTTCGGCGATGGTGGGGAACTCGGCCAGCATGCGCTGCTCACGTCGAGCGACCTCACGGGTCAGCCAACGGTCCCGGAGCAGCACCCCCGTGACGCCGGCGAGAAGGCACAGGATCAGGAGCGCGACCGGGGAGGCCGTGCTGCCCTTCGCGAGCAGCAGCAGGCCGAAGCCGAGTCCCGCGAGCAGGCCGAGCGCGCCCCAGACGACCTGCTCTGTCCTGAACTCCTCAAGGGTCGTGCCGCGGCCTGTCTGCTCGAGCCGACGGCGCACCGAGCCGCTGCCACCCACCCAGCGCTCGACGAGGCGGACGGCGTCGTCGAGCCACGGGCGCAGCAGCCGCTCGACGGTAGGGAACGGCGTGACGGTCGGGGCGGCCGCCAGCAGCCGGGAAGGACGCGTCGCATCGCGCAGGTAGGGACCGAGACGGTCATCGAGCCGCGGCTGGTTGAACACCGGCAGCCCGCGCAGCGTGAGGAGCAGCCCGACCCCGCCGATGGCGCCGATCGCCGCGCCTCCCACCCCGGTCACCGCAGCACCCGCTGCTCTTCGGGGAGGCGGCCGATGCGGATCATCACCCGGTAGGCGATCAACGAGATCCCGCCCCCGAAGGCCAGCACCAACGCGCCGGTCGCGGTGTTGTAGGCGGCCACCGCTTCGGGGCGCAGCGACAGCAGCCCCAGCAGTGCCCAGGGAGCGACGAGCGCCATGCGCGCGGCGTTCACCGACCACCCCTGTCTGGTCTCGAGCTCAGCCCGGGTGCGCGCGTCCTCCCGAAGGAACGCCGAGAGCGTGCGGAGCAGGCGCCCGAGGTCGGTGCCGCCGACCTCACGGGCCATCCGCAACGACTCGACAATGCGGTCGCCGACCGGGTCCGCGAGCCCCTCCTTGAGCCGATCCAGGCACTCGGCGAAACGCCCGGTCGCGCGGTAGTCCTCGCCGAACCGCTGGAACGGGCGCCGCAGCGCCTCCGGGCCGCGCACCCCGACCTGCGTCAGCGCCTCCGGCAGCGACAGCCCGGCACGGACGCCGCTGGCCAGGTTGTCCACCACCTCGGGCCACAGCTCGCGCAGCTCGACACCGCGCTGGCGGCGCCGGTAGCGCACCAGGCCGAGCGGGCCGTAGCCCGCGAACAACGCGAAGGCCAACGCGATGGACCAGGTCCGCGAGACCACGGCCATGGCGAGGAACGCCAGCACGAACAGCACGATGCTCACCGTGATCAGCTGCGCCGGCGTGACGCCCTCGATCCCCGCCTGGGTCAGCTGCTCCTGCAGTCGCTGCCGCCAGGTCCGCGTCGCCGTCGGCTTGCGCTGCGGCGCGCGCGGCCCCGACCGCCAGATCAGCAGCAGCCCCGCCCCGAGGAGCAGCCCGACGAACGCGCCCATCAGCCGATCCGGCTCGGCGCGAGCAGCGCGGTGACGTCGAAGCCCGCGATGGCATAGCGCTCGAGATGCGGCGGGTAGCCGTCGGCGCGGACCAGTTCGCCGCCGCGCGTGGTGAACACGTCGGCGGTCTCGACCACGTCACCCTCCACGCGTCCGGGAACCGCGACGATCTCGCGCACCCTGCGTCGGCCGTCGGCATCGGTGGCCGCGTGTACGACGAGGTCCACGCTGCTCGCCACGGTGGGGACGACGAAGCTGTGGCCGACGTTCTCGCCGGCCAGCAGCGGCAGGGTGCACATCTTCACCACCGCCTTGCGCGCGCTGTTGGCGTGGATCGTGCACATGCCCGGCAGCCCGCTGTTGAGGGCGATCAGCAGGTCGAGGCACTCCTCCTGCCGCACCTCGACGACGATGATGCGGCTCGGGCTCATGCGCAGCGCCTACTTGACGAGCCGGCGCAGCCGCACCTCGCCGGTGCCCTCGTGGTTGGGCTGGCGGGTCTGCATCGACACCACGTCGGGCAGCGGCACCTTGAGCTCGAAGACCTCCTCGCACGTAACCACGCGCTCGCGCGCAGGGATCGCCGCGGTGAGGCAGTTGAGCAAGGTGGTCTTCCCCGCCTGGGTGCCGCCGGCCACGATGATGTTGAGCCCGGCCGCGACCGAGGCCTCGAGGAAGCGAGCGGCCTGGACGGTGATGGTGCCGAGCCCGACGAGCTCGTCCAGGCTCGCGGCGGTCAGCACGAACTTGCGGATGTTGACCGACCAGTGGCGGCGCGTGATGTCGGGGATCACTACGTGAAGGCGGGAGCCGTCGGGCAGCATCGCGTCGACGAAGGGCGTCGAGAGGTCCACCCTGCGACCCGAGCTCTTGAGCATCCGCTCGACCAGGTCGCGCACCTGGCCCTCGGACAGGATCGTGTTGGTCAGCTCGCTCCGGCCCCGACGGGCGACGAATACCCGACCGGGCTCGTTGATCCAGATCTCCTCGACGCTGGGGTCGTCGAGGTGGCGTTGGAGGGGGCCGAAGCCGGCGACCGAGTCGTAGACCGCGCGGGCGGCGCCGCGCGGGTCGAACAGCGGCGGGAGCGAGCCCGCCAAGGCGCGCTCGTCGTACTCGGCGACCACCTCGTCGACGAGGCGCCGCACGGCGACCAGGTCGCTGGCCGGATCGAGCCCCCGGCGGCGAACGAGCTCGCGGACCTCATCCTCGACGACGTCGAGTGCCTCCACGACACCCCCACTAGTCCGCTTGGCCCGATTCGTCACTGAGAGTAGGTCTTCGGATCCGTTACCGCAGCAGGGTGTGGATAACTCACGCGCGGTTTCCGGCTGGCACCCTTGGGTCCCCGGTATGGGCATCACGCTGCGTGGGGGCACGCCCTGAGGTCAGGGCACGATCCGGAGGGCGGTGACCACCAGAGCAGTGCGCGCCAGCCCCAGCAGGAATCCGAACGGAAGCGCGAAGCCGATCCAGAACAGGACCTCGACCGGCAGCAGGGCGAGCGCCAACCAGCGGCCGGATGTGGCGCCCTGCCATAGCAGGACGCCCACGGCGACCTCGGCCGCGCACACGGCTACGAAGACGATCAGCAGCCAGAGACTGGTCGGGACCCCCCACTCTTCGAAGGGGCCGCCGCCATAGGTCGGGAACCCGAGAAACGTCCACACCTTGCCGACCCGCGCGTAGTACCAGGCGCCGAACACGGCCGGGAGTCCGAAGCCGAAGCCGAGCCCGAAGGAGCAGATGGCGGCCGCCTTGGTCGCCGTGTCGCCTCGGATCACACCAGCTGCCTGCCGCGGACCGACCTCATGTACCTGCGGTACTTGCGCTTCCCGATGAGGTGCCACAGCACCGTCACGGGCGGCGGCAGCTTGCCGAACATCATCGCCACTTCCTCGGGCGTCGCCACGTCGACCATCTGCCCGGTGGCGATCCACCGCTGCGCGGGCGTGAACTTCTCGAAGCCGCGCTTCCCGACCTGCTCCCACTCGGACTCGGTGAGGTGCCGGTCGATGAGCGGCACGACAACCTGCTCCTCCTCGTCCAGATGTGCCTCCAGCACGACGAGGAACTCAGCGATGCAGTTGGCGAGTGCCGTGGACGTCGCCTCCGTCGGGGCTGAGCGCCATGCGGCCATCGCGGCGAGCACCTCGGCAACGGACGCGTCGACCTGCCTGTGCTGGTCCTGCATCCGCTCCACCAACGGTCCGTCGAGGCCTGCGCGGTCCAGCAGCTTCGGCCAGATCAGGTCGTCTTCTGTGGTGTGGTGCATGTGCAAACCGTCAAGCAGGAACCTGAGGTGGTCGGCGATCGCACCCGTCCGTCTCGAGTCTGCCGCAGGCACCTCTTCCACCAGAGCCCGCGCCTCGGCGAACTGGCGGCGGAAGATCCGATGGATGATCGGCATCTCTCGGCTTGCGGATCCCCTTGTGCTCATCGCTCGCCGGCCTTCGGACGTGCGAGGCGGGTGATAACGAACGGTCCCATCAGTCCCCCAGGAAGAAGCGCCTGGCCCAAGCCAGGCAATTTATTCAGGTAACCTGAGTACTCTGTCGTCCGGGAGTTGTCAATGGAGCAGCTGAACACGGTCTCGATGCTGGGCCAGGCATACAGCCTGCTCGGATTCCAGATCGTCGAGGGCGTAGTCGGCGCAGGCTTTCCTCAGAAGCCCAAGCACTCCGCCGTCTTCGCCCAGATCTCTGCCGACGGTTCGCGCCTCACAGAGCTCGCCCGGCGCGCGAACATGACACCTCAGGCCATGGGCGAGCTTGTCGACGAGCTCGTGGACCTCGGCTATGTCGTCCGTCGTAGCGATCCCGGGGACGGTCGAGCGAAGCTCATCGTGCTCACCAAGCGGGGGCGCGACGCCGTGGCCGCCGGGCGCCAGACGATCGAAGGGATCGAGGATCAGGTGACCGCCGTCTTAGGCGAGCGCGGTCACCGCGAGCTCCGACGGCTGCTGGCCAAGCTGCTCGACCCTGGCGCCGGCTGAGGTCGCCCCCAGGGGCACTGTCGCCGGCACCGCTGCGGCAGGGTGTGGATAACTCACGCGACGGCGCTCCTGACGCTTCTACCGTCCTGGTCGTGGAGATCACGGTGAGTGTCCAGGGGGTCGACGGACGGCTCCGCGACCTCGAGGTCCGCTGTCCTGAGCACACGGCGCTGGGGGAACTGGTTCCTCAGCTGCTCGCCGCGGTAGAGGCCGCTCCGGGAGCGCGCTGGGTGGTCGACGGCGCTACCCCCGATCCAACCCAGCCAGCAGGCAACGTGCTGCGTCACGGCAGCCTCATTGCCGTCGGCGGCAAGGCCAAGGCCGCCAACGGCGCGCTGCTCTCGCTCCACGCCGTCGCGGGCGAGGGAGCCGGGAGGCGCTGGCCACTGCCGCCGGGGGACCAGCTCATCGGCCGCGACGCGAGCAACCCGATCATGCTCGCCGGGGACGCCGCCTCCCGCAGGCACGCACGGCTCTCTATCGACGCCTCCGGCGTCACGGTCACCGACCTCGGCTCGACGAACGGCATCTGGCTGCGTGGCCAGCG
>JAVEEJ010000328.1 GCA_030840515.1 Frankiaceae bacterium
GCTCGCCCGCGAGCACCCGGACAAGCAGATCGTGTTCTTGGAGAAGACGGTGTGCTTCTGCTCGACGATGAACCGGATCGACCTGCCGCACCTGGTGTGGGCGCTCGAGTCCCTGGTGCGCGGTGAGGTGGTCAACGAGATCTCGGTCGACCCGCGCACTGCCACGGAGGCCCGGGTCGCACTCGAGCAGATGCTGGCGCTGCCGTAGTGGCCACCGAGACCCCGCAAGGCAAAGGCCGCCCCACGCCGAAGCGGTCGGAGAAGGTCAAGCGCCGCGTGCCGGTGAAGGCACCCCAGACCCGCAAGGAGGCGTACGCCCTCGCGCGCGCCAACGCCAAGGACCGCCGCACCAAGGTGAAGACGGCGTACTCCTCCGGAGACGACCGGGTCCTGCCCCCGCGCGACCGCGGGCCCGTGAAGTCCTACGTGCGCGACTACGTCGACGTCCGTCGCAACGCCGGGACGCTGTTCCTCCCCGGAGCGGTCGTGATCCTCATCTGCTACCTGCTCGGCGGCGCCATCAAAGCGGTCGCGCCGCTGGGCACGCTGCTCTGGGCGGCGATGATCGCGGCGATCATCCTGGACTCCTCCACCCTGGCGCGCTCGATCAAGCTCGCGGTGCGGGAGCGCTACCCGAACGAGCCGACCAAGGGCCTCGGGCGCTACGGCGTGCTGCGGGCGCTGCAGATCCGCAAGTTCCGGCTGCCGCCGCCGCGGGTCAAGCGGGGCGACCCGATCTGAGGTCCCCGTGGGCGCGGCCGCGGCCCGTCGCCTTCGGCGGACCGGGGGGCCGCCCGCGCGCGACTGACGACTGCCCCGCCCAGCGGGGCAACGTTGCAGCTTCGGACCTTCGGCACATTGCCCCGCCCGGCGGGGCAACGTTGCGGGCTTTGGGACATTGCCCCGCCCAGCGGGGCAGTCGCCATTGGTTTCGGGCGGACCCGCCCGGCCCGGCCAGCTGCCCGGGTGTGAGCGCCACCGGCGCTGGTTAGGCTCAACGGCATGGAGTTCAGACACCTCGGAACCAGCGGCCTCATCGTCAGCGAGATCGCCTACGGCAACTGGCTGACCCACGGGTCGCAGGTGGAGGAGGACCAGGCCACCGCCTGCGTCCACGCCGCGCTCGACGCCGGGATCACGACCTTCGACACGGCTGACGTGTACGCCGCCACCAAGGCCGAGTCCGTCCTCGGTCGGGCGCTCAAGGGGATCCGACGCGAGTCCTACGAGCTGTTCACCAAGGTGTACTGGCCGACCGGGCCAGGCATGAACGACCGCGGCCTGAGCCGCAAGCACATCATCGAGAGCTGCAACGCGAGCCTGCAGCGGCTGCAGACCGACCACATCGACCTCTACCAAGCGCACCGCTATGACGTCGAGACGCCGCTCGAGGAGACGATGCGGGCCTTCGACGACCTCGTGCGTCAGGGCAAGGTGCACTACATCGGCGTGTCGGAGTGGACCGCCCCACAGATCGCCGACGCGCTGCGCATCGCCAAGGAGATGGGGCTCGAGCGCATCGTCTCCAGTCAGCCGCAGTACTCGATGCTGTGGCGCGTCATCGAGGCCGAGGTCGTCCCGCTCTGCCAGGACGCCGGCATCGGCCAGATCGTGTGGAGCCCGATCGCGCAGGGTGTGCTGACCGGGAAGTACCTGCCGGGCCAGCCGGTGCCGGACGGATCACGGGCCACCGACGAGCGGGGCGGCAACTTCGTGCGCCGATTCCTGGACACGCCCGGCCTGCTCGAAGCGGTGCAGAACCTCAAGCCCATCGCGGACGAAGCGGGTCTGTCGATGGCTGCGCTCGCCGTGGCGTGGGTGCTGCAGAACCCCAACGTCTCCGCCGCGATCATCGGTGCGTCCAGGCCGGAGCAGGTCAAGGACAACGTCACCGCCGCGGGAGTGAAGCTCGACCGAGGACTGATGGCGAAGATCGACGACGTACTCGCAGGCCACATCGAATCCGACCCTGCCAAGACCGAGGTCCCAGCAGGCCGATCGTGAGCGGCTGGACGTGGCGTTACGAGGACGGCTCCGGGTCCGAGCTGCCGGCACCCGAGGCCGTGCCGAGCGAGGGCTTCCCGACCCAGGGCGACGCCGAGTCATGGATAGGCGAGACCTGGCGCGAGCTGCTCGACGCCGGGGTCGCGCAGGTGACCCTGCTCGAGGGCGACCGCGTCGTCTACGGGCCGATGTCTCTGGCTCCGGCCGAGTAGCGGGAGACGGGTAGTAGGGTCCGGCACGAAAGCACAACTGCATGGCATCTGGGTGGGGGAAGCCGGTCCAACTCCGGCGCTGACCCGCAACCGTAAGGCCGATCCGCTCCTCGAGCAGTCGGCAAGCCGGACTACCTGCCCTGGTGCCCGCGGCTCCTCGTCCACCCGTCGTGGTTCACGGGGCGGAGCCCGAGTCCTGACGGCGCGCTGCGTCGCGGGGCACTCGGTCACCGGCCCCTCGCTCCAGCGCCGGGCCGAACCGAAAGGCCCACATGTCCCGCCTGCTCCGCGCCCTCGGCGCACTGTCCCTGGGCACTGCCCTGGCCGTCACGGGCGCGGTTCCCGCCTCGGCCGCAGTGACCCCGCCCTCCGCACCGGTGCCGAACTACGACGACGGGCTCTTCGGCTCGCCCGACGTGTTCAGCGCGGCGTACAAGCAGGCGCTCGCCCTGCTCGCCATCTCCACACTCGACGACTCGCAGGTCAGCCCCGACGACGAGACCGCGGTCAACGCCGGCCTCGACTGGCTCGCGGCGCAGCAGTGCCCCGATGGTGGGTGGCAGGGTTACAAGATCTCCGGCGTCGACTGCGGCCCGCTGTCCACCGACTTCAGCGACCCGCTCGCGTTCGTCAACGAGGACAGCAACACCACGGCCCTCGTCGTGCAGGCATTCGCCGCCTTCGGGGTCGAGGACGAGCCCGTCCCGTCGGCGCTGGACTTCCTCAAG
>JAVEEJ010000332.1 GCA_030840515.1 Frankiaceae bacterium
CCCCCGCGAGCAGCAGCTCGACGTTGACCGGGTCGACGAGGTGGTCGTCGCGGCTGCCCAGCACCAGGAGCGGCTGGGTCACCTTGCCGAGGTCGGCCTTCACCGTCTTGCCGAGCTCGACGGCCGAGACTGCCGCCTTCACCGGCGTCTTGTCGTAGGCGACCTCGTCCATGCCCTCCTTCTTGATGTCGTTGCCGATGGCAGGCCACGACGCGACGAGACGGCCCAGGACCGGCAGCAGGTACTTGGCATCCCAGCGGGTGTTGACGAAATGCGGGTTGACGACCGCGACGCCGGCGACCTGGCTCCCGCGCTCCTCGGCCAGCCGCAGCGCGAGTGTGCCGCCGAGGGACAGTCCCATCGCGAACACCGTGTCGCAGCGCCCCCGGAGCTCGTCGAACGACGCCTCGACCGCGGCGTACCAGTCATGCCACGTCGTCTTGTTGGCGTCCTCCCAGCGGGTCCCGTGGCCGGGCAGCAGGGGGAGCCGGACGCTGTAACCGGCGTCGGCGAGCGCCTGAGCCCAGGGGCGAACGGACGCCGGGCTGCCGGTGAAGCCGTGGGAGACGAGTACGCCGACCCGGCCGCCGTCAGCGGCGAAGGGCTCGGCGCCAGGGACAACGGTCTGGGGGGGCAGGGTCACGGGCGCATCGTCGCACGGTGCGACGGGGGAAGCGCGGTCAGTAGGAGGGACTGGACGCGGGAAGCGAATGCGACAGAATGGCCCCGACCCGACAGCAGCGTCGGGGTGGCTGACGCGCAGAGGAGGGGACGTGGCCGGCGAGACGACCATGGGCTACCGCGTCACCAAGATCATCCTCACGCCCATCCTCCGCTCGCTCTTCCGCCCCTGGGTCGAGGGCATGGACCACGTCCCGCGCCGCGGCCCGGCGATCTTCGCCAGCAACCACGTGTCCTTCTCCGACTCGATCTTCCTGCCGCTGATGGTGCCGCGGAAGGTCACCTTCCTCGCCAAGGCCGACTACTTCGCCGGCAAGGGCGTGAAGGGCAAGCTGACCAAGGCGTTCATGACCGGCGTCGGCCAGGTGCCGATCGACCGCAGCGGCGGTCGCGCGTCGGAGGACGCGCTGCGCACCGGCCTGCGGATCCTCGAGAGCGGCAAGCTGCTCGTCATCTACCCCGAGGGGACGCGCTCGCCCGACGGGCGGCTCTACCGCGGCCGCACCGGCGTCGCGCGGATGGCGCTGGAAGCCGGCGTACCCGTACTGCCGGTCGCGATGATCGGCACCTTCGACATCCAGCCTCCCGGCCAGGTCATCCCCAAGATCAAGCGGGTCGGCATCAAGATCGGCGAGCCGCTCGACTTCTCGCGCTACGAGGGCATGCAGAACGACCGCTTCGTGCTGCGCTCGATGACCGACGAGATCATGTACGAGATCATGACGCTGTCGGGCCAGGAGTACGTCGACCAGTACGCGACGAAGGCCAAGGCTGACCTCGAGGAGGCGCGCCGGGCCGCCGCGCAGGCGCTGGCCACCGACGAGCCGCGTCCCAACAAGCAAGCCAGCTAGTCCGCCTCGCAACGGCCGCGCTTGCGCCGGTTCTCGCGCCCATTCCGGGGTTGTAGCCCTTTCGCCGCGCTCAAACGGTGGACAACTCCGGAACCGCCGCGAGCGGTCGGCCACGTAACGGCCGCAGACACAAGAAGAGGCGGCGGGCTGGGAGCCCCACCGCCTCTTCCGCTTGCAGGTCTAGCGGTTGTTGCCGTAGCGCTCGTCGTGCGAGTCGCGGCTTCCGGCCTTGGCCAGGCCACGCGAGGCCATGTAGCCGACGGTCAGGATCGTGATCAGCATCCAGGCCCGGTCGGCCCGGAAGTAGTCGCCGACCTCGGCGTTGTTGGCGCCGGTGTTGGTGTTCGTTCCCACGACCGCCGAGGCGATGAGCACGCCGATGACGCAGGCGACGTACGCGATGAACTCGGTGGTCTTCCAGGCCGGCTTCGTCTCGTCACTGACCCGCCGGACGCCCTGGTGGTGGGTGACGCTCGGGTAATCGGTGGTGGCACCGGTGTTGGTGGTGCCCAGGGGAGTGCCGGTCTGCATCGTCATCGATGGCTCCTTCACATGTGGTCCAGCAGCACCTGCTGCGGCTTGTCGCATTTGTCCTACCCCAACTGTTGCCGCATAACACGACTCAGAGCGAGGCCCAGCCCTTGGACCGCTCGACCGCCGTGCGCCAGCGCAGGTGCGCCGACTCGTCGCGTTCGCCGGGCTCGAAGGAGCGGTCAAGCCGCCACGTCGCGGCGAGTTCGTCGGTGCTGGCCCAGACCCCGTTGGACAGGCCGGCGAGGAAGGCAGCGCCCATCGCGGTCGTCTCCTGCACCACAGGCCGCCGTACTCGCGTCCCGATCTGGGTCGCGATCAGCTCGCACAGCAGGTCGTTGTCGCTCGCGCCGCCATCGAGCGACAGCTCCGGGACGGCGATCCCCGCGTCGCGGGTGATGAGGTCGACCACATCGCGCACCTCGAAGGCGATGGCTTCGAGGGTGGCCCGCACGAGGTGCGCCGCGGTCGTGCCCCGCGTGATGCCCTGGATCGACCCGCGCGCGGTGGGGTCCCAGTCGGGTGCGCCGAGCCCCGTCAGCGCGGGGACGAAGACCACGCCGCCGCTGTCCGGGACCGACCGCGCCAGGACCTCCGACTCGGCCGCGGTGCCGATGAGGTGCAGCCCGTCGCGCAGCCACTGCACGGCCGCACCGGTGACGAAGACAGCACCCTCGAGCGCGTAGACCAGCCCGTCGCCGATGTCCCAGGCGACTGTCGTGAGCAGCCCGCTGCTCGACCGCACCGGCGTCGTCCCGGTGTTCGCCAGGACGAACGAGCCCGTCCCCAGCGTGCACTTGGACGACCCGACGCGGTAGCAGGCCTGCCCGAACAGGGCCGCCTGCTGGTCGCCGGCGACGCCGCCGATCGGCAGGTCGAGGCCGAGGAAGTGCTCGGCTGAGCTGCGGCCGAACTCGCCGCTGGACGGACGAACCTCAGGCAGGCAGGACGGAGGTACGGCCAGCAGCTGGCACAGCTCCTCGGACCAGGTGCCGTGCTCGATGTCGAACAGCAAGGTGCGCGAGGCGTTGGATGGGTCGGTCGCGTGTACGGCGCCAGCGGTGAGCCGTGCGATCAGGTAGGCGTCCACCGTGCCGACTGCCGTCCGTCCATCGCGGACGGCCTGCCAGATCTCCGGTTCCTGCTCGGCGATCCAGGTCAGCTTGGTGCCCGTGAAGTAAGGATCGAGTCGCAGGCCGGTGAGCTGTGCGACGCGCGGCTCCTGGCCGGCGTCGCGCAGGCGCTCGCAGACGTCGGTGGTGCGCCGGTCCTGCCAGACGATGGCCTTGCGCGGCGCAGCGAGGGTGCGCCGGTCCCAGAGCACGGCGGTCTCGCGCTGGTTGGTGATCCCGATGCAGGTCGGGGCGAGCGGGCTCGACCCCAGTGCCGCCGTACACGCGGCCAGGGTCGCCTGCCAGATCTGCTCCGGCTCGTGCTCGACCCAGCCGGGGCGGGGGAAGTGCTGGGCGAACTCCGAGTAGCCGCGCGCGGTGATCGTGCCGTCGGGGGCCACGACGAGCGCGGTGACGCCCGTCGTGCCGGCGTCGATGGAGAGCACGGTCATGCGGCGTGAGGGTAGCCAGCCGTGCGCGTGGATAGGGTCCTCGCCATGCGAGTGGGTGTGCTGACAGGGGGCGGCGACTGCCCCGGTCTCAATGCGGTGATCCGGGCCGTCGTGCGCAAGGGCGTGCAGCAGCACGGCTTCGAGTTCATCGGCTTCCGAGACGGATGGAAGGGGCCGATCGAGGGACTGACCCAGCCGCTGGACGTCGCGGCCGTGCGCGGGATCCTGCCGCGCGGGGGGACGATCCTCGGCTCGTCGCGGACCAACCCCTTCAAGGTCGAAGGAGGGGTCGACGCCATCAAGAAGACGCTGGCGGTCGAGGGCGTCGACGCGTTGGTGGCGATCGGCGGGGAGGACACCCTCGGGGTTGCCTCCCGTCTGCACGAGGAGGGCGTGCACGTGGTGGGCGTGCCCAAGACCATCGACAACGACCTCAACGGCACCGACTACACGTTCGGCTTCGACACCGCAGTGCAGATCGCGACGGACGCGCTCGACCGGCTGCACACGACCGCGGAGTCTCACCACCGGGTGCTGGTCGTCGAGGTGATGGGCCGCCACGCCGGCTGGATCGCACTGCACTCAGGTATCGCGGGCGGCGCGAACGCGATCCTGATTCCGGAGATGCCCTTCGACGTCGACGAGGTCTGCGCCTGGGTGGAGCGCCGCTTCGAGCGGCACTACTCACCGATCATCGTGGTGGCCGAGGGCGCCACTCCGAAGGAGGGCTCGATGTCGCTGTCGAGCGGCGAGGTCGACGCGTTCGGGCACGTGCGGCTCGGTGGGATCGGTGACGCGCTCGCGCGCGTGATCGAGGAGCGCACCGGCAAGGAGGCACGCGTCTCCGTGCTCGGCCACATCCAGCGCGGCGGGACACCGACCGCGTACGACCGCTGGCTCGCGACCCGCTTCGGTCTCTACGCCGTGGACGCGGTGAAGGACGGGGCGTGGGGGCAGATGGTGGCGCTGCGCGGGACCGCCATCGAGCTGGTGCCGCTGGCCGAGGCGGTGGGGACGCTGAAGACCGTCACCCCGGAGCTCTACCGCGAGGCCGAGGTCTTCTTCGGGACCTGAGTGCTGCTCTTTCGCGGTGTTCTCGTGTCTTCGCCGCGTACCCCTGAGGGATGTGGGCCACGCGGGCGGTAAGCGCACCGTGGCGCGTCCGTAGGATTCGTGGGTGGACCTCGACGTGTGGCGCTCGCTTCCGGCCGCCCAGCAGCCGAGCTACGACGACCCGGGCCGGCTGTCCGCCGTACTCGCATCCCTGTCCGCCTCGCCAGGACTCGTCGTGGCGGCCGAGTGCGACACGCTGCGCGATCGACTCGCGGCCGTGGCCCGCGGCGAGGCGTTCCTGCTGCAGGGCGGGGACTGCGCGGAGACCTTCACCAGTGTCAGCGTCGAGTCGGTGCAGGGTCGGCTCAAGACGCTGCTTCAGATGGCGGTGGTGCTGACCTACGGCGCGTCGACGCCGGTGGTGAAGGTCGGGCGGATCGCTGGTCAGTACGCCAAGCCGCGCTCCAGCGACCTCGAGCCGGGGAGCGGGCTGCCGTCCTACCGGGGGGACGCGGTCAACGGGCTTGAGCCTTCCCTCGAGTCGCGCCGACACGACCCGGACCGGCTGCAGCGGGCCTACAACGCGGCGGCGACCACGCTGAACCTGGTGCGTGCCTGTGCGAGCGGCGGGTTCGCCGACCTGCGCAGCGTGCACGAGTGGAACAAGGACTTCGTGCGGGACTCGCCGGCGGGCGAGCGCTACGAGGCGATGGCGACGGAGATCCAGCGCGCGCTGGACTTCATGCGCGCGTGCGGGGTCGACCTGGACGCCTTGGAAGCGGCGAGGTCGGTCGAGCTGTTCGCGTCCCACGAGGCACTGCTGCTCGAGTACGAGGCGGCGCTCACGCGCTTCGACACCGCCCGCGGGTCGGCGTACGACCTGTCAGGGCACATGCTCTGGATCGGGGAGCGGACCCGTGCGTTGGACGGTGCGCACGTGGCGTTCTGCGAGCGGGTCGCCAACCCGATCGGCGTGAAGCTGGGGCCGACCACGACGCCAGATGAGGTGCGCGGGCTTGCGGCGCGGCTCGACCCCTCCCGTGAGGCGGGGCGGCTGGTGCTCATCAGCCGGATGGGGTCGCGGCGGGTGCGAGAGGTCCTGCCGGCGCTCGTGTCGGCGGTGGCCGATGCCGGGCACCCGGTGGTCTGGGCGTGCGACCCGATGCACGGCAACACCACGGAGTCGCCGAACGGGTTCAAGACCAGGCACTTCGACGACATCGTCGACGAGGTGGAGGGCTTCTTCGAGGTGCACCGGTCTTTGGGGACGCACGCCGGGGGCATCCACGTGGAGCTGACCGGGGATGAGGTGACCGAGTGCCTCGGCGGTGCGCACGACATCGGCCACGACGACCTGCCAGGGCGCTACGAGAGCGCGTGCGACCCGCGGCTGAACGACTCGCAGTCGCTGGAGCTCGCCTTCCTCGTCGCTGAGATGCTGCGCGACCAGCG
>JAVEEJ010000002.1 GCA_030840515.1 Frankiaceae bacterium
GGCTGCCTCGGATCGCTGACCCGCCCTCCCGAGCGCGCAGTGCCTACCCCCTGCCCAGAGGGCCTGCCCCAGGTGTGGGCGGCGTGCGAGTACGACGGGCCGGTGCGCCGACTTCTCGTCGCGCACAAGGAGCGCGGCCGGCACGACCTCACGCCGGTCCTCGGCCTGCTGCTCGGCCGGGCGGTCAGCGCCGCGACCGGAGTCGGGCGACCCGCGCTCGTCGTACCCGTCCCCTCCCGCCCGTCCAGCGCGCGCCAGCGCGGCTATGACCACGCCCGACGACTGGCGGCGCGGGCGGCGGCAACCGCACCGGGGCCGCTCGTCGCAGGGCACGTGCTGCGGCTGCAGGCTGCCGTCGCCGACCAGGGCGGCCTTGATGCGGCGGCACGCAGCCGCAACCTTGCCGGCGCCATCGTCGCCACCCGTCCGCTCACGGACTGGCCCCTCGTGGTCGTGGTCGACGACGTGATGACCACGGGGAGCACGGTGGCCGAGTGCGCGCGGGCCCTCCGCGCTGCCGGAGCCGCCGATGTCCGGGCCGCGGTGGTCGCCGCCACCAGACGATGGGCGAACCCTCCCGCCGATCGCGCGCGGGGGCTAGCGTGAGCGAAGCCGGGGAGATGTGAGTCGAGGAGGACGCGTGGACATCGTCGTCAAGGGCCATCACACCGACGTTGCCGAGCGCTTCCGGCAGCACGCAGTCGAGAAGCTCAGCAAGCTCGAGCGCTTCGACCAGAAGGTGATCAGGCTCGACGTCGAGGTCTCTCGTGAGCGCAACCCCCGTCAGGCCGACCAGCGGGACCGGGTGGAGATCACCTGCCTCTCGAAAGGCCCGGTGATCCGCGCCGAGGCGGCTGCAGACGACGTGTACGCCGCTCTCGACGGCGCCTTCACCAAGCTCGAGGGCCGGCTGCGCAAGGCCGCCGACCGGCGCCGGGTCCACCACGGGTCACGCACCCCGGTCGGGCTTGCCGAGGCCACGGCGGGCCTGCCGCAGCAGGAGTCGCCGAACGGCGTGGCCACCGCTGTGGCCGAGCTGCCAGCGGAAGGCGCCTCGATGGTGGTCCGGGAGAAGATCCACACCGCCGACCCGATGACCCTCGAGCAGGCCCTGTTCGAGATGGAGCTGGTCGGTCACGACTTCTTCCTCTTCGCCTGCGCCGACACCGGGCTCCCGAGCGTGGTCTACCGCCGACGCGGTTACGACTACGGTGTGCTTCGCCTGCAGGGTTGACCCCTTTGGGGGCGTTCGCGTGGGAGCATGCGGGTGAGCACAAGCGGAGGAGGAGTCGTTGACCGAGCTGCCCGGGTCGGGGATGCCCACTGACATCCCTCCGATCGAGGGTGACCCGATCCGCGTTCTGGTGGTCGACGACCACGCCCTGTTCCGCCGCGGGCTGGAGATGGTCCTCGCGCAGGAGCCCGACATCGAGGTCGTCGGCGAGGCGAGCGACGGCGCTGAGGCGCTGGCCAAGGCCATGGACACGACGCCCGACATCGTCCTCATGGACGTCCGGATGCCGAAGCGCGGCGGGATCGACGCCTGCACCGCCATCAAGGACGCGGTGCCGTCGACCAACGTCATCATGCTGACCATCAGCGACGAAGAGGCCGACCTCTACGACGCCATCAAGGCCGGCGCCACGGGCTACCTGCTCAAGGAGATCTCGATCGAGGAGGTCGCGTCGGCGATCCGAGCCGTCTACGGCGGCCAGTCGCTGATCTCGCCGTCGATGGCCTCGAAGCTGCTGTCCGAGTTCGCGTCGATGATCAAGCGCACGGATGACCGCCAGCAGGTCCCGGCGCCGCGGCTGACCGACCGCGAGATGGAGGTCCTCAAGCTGGTCGCGAAGGGCATGAACAACCGCGACATCGCCAAGGACCTGTTCATCAGCGAGAACACCGTGAAGAACCACATCCGCAACATCCTCGAGAAGCTGCAGCTGCACTCGAGGATGGAGGCGGTCGTCTACGCCGTCCGCGAGAAGCTGCTCGAGATCACCTGACGGTGAGCTCCACCTACAGCCGCGGCGACCGGATCGTCGTCGCTGGCTCGCTTGCCCTCACGGCGCTTGCAGGTGTCGCGCGCTACGCCGGCTTCGGCGACGTCCTCGCCTTCGTGATCGCCGGCCTCGCGATCGGTGTGCTCGCCTCGCTCGTCGGTCGCAGCGTCGACCAGCTCGCCGACCGGCTCGGCGCGGGAGCGACGGGCGTCGTGCAGAGTGCGCTCGGCAACCTGCCCGAGCTGTTCATCGCGCTGTTCGCCTTGCACGCCGGGCTGATCGGCGTCGTGCAGGCTGCGGTGGTCGGCTCGGTGCTGGCGAACGTGCTGCTCGTGATGGGCCTCGCGTTCTTCGTCGGCGGCGTCAAGCACGGCGCTCAGCGCTTCGACGCACCGCGGGCGCGCGAGATCGCACTCCTGCTGCTGCTCTCGGTTGCGGCCCTCGCGGTGCCGACGCTCACGTCCGTGATGCACACGCCCGCCTCCGGGCACGAGCGGCCGCTGTCGGTCATCGTGGCCGTTGTCTTGCTCCTGGTCTTTGCCGCATCGGTTCCCGGCTCGCTGCGCCGGTCGAACGAGGGCAACCACGTCGAGGATCTCGGCGAGGCGCGGTGGCCCTTCCCCGTGGCACTGGCCCTGCTCGCCGCCAGCGGGGTGCTCGCTGCGCTGGTCTCCGACTGGTTCGTCCACGCCTTGGAGCCGGCGATCCTCTCGCTCGGCATCAGCCAGGCCTTCGCCGGTCTGGTCGTCGTGGCGATCGCCGGCAACGCGGTCGAGAATGTCATCGGCATCCAGCTCGCCGCCCGCAACCAGCCGGACTTCGCGCTCTCACTGGTGCTGCAGAGCCCGCTGCAGATCGCCCTGGTGCTCGCGCCGGCCCTGTTGCTGTTGGCGCCGGCGGTGGGGGCGGCGGGCTTCACCCTCGTGCTGCCGCCGTTGCTGCTCGTCGCGCTCGTGCTCGCCGTACTCGTCACCGTCTTTGTGGTCTTCGACGGGGAGTCCACCTGGCTCGAGGGCCTCATGATGCTGGGCCTCTACGTCGTCATCGCAGCCGCGTTCTGGTGGGGCTAGCGCGGGCCGACGCCCTGCGCATAACAGCACCTCGGCACCGTCGCCGTGCTTGGTGATCAAGGACTTTTGTGCACCCCTCTAAGCCGCCGTGAGCGTGGGACGGCCGGGGAGGCGAGTCAAAACTCCTTGATCACGACGGCCGGAGGGTGGACGGGAGCGCCGGTTATCCGTCGGCCCGTAGCGCCGGCTCCTGACAGACGGGAGCAGCAGGTACTCGAGGTCCGCGCTCCGCTGACGTCACACTCGCATGATCACCTTGGGACATGGTGGTCGGACGCGAGCGTGGAGCGTCCCAACGCGATCTTGGCCGGCCGGCTGGGACCAGCTCGGAGAGTG
>JAVEEJ010000108.1 GCA_030840515.1 Frankiaceae bacterium
CTCGCACGAGTGGGGTGTCGACCGGGTCCGGGCAGACGGCATGGACGCGCACCGGCCGCCTCGCCGCGCGCAGCTCTGCATCCAAGGACAGCGTCCAGGAGCGCACGCCCGCTTTCGTGGCCGCATAGGCGGCGATCCCAGGCACAGCTCCGTAAGCGGACATCGACGCGAGGTTGATGACGTCGCCCGACTGCATGACGCCGAGTGCGGCGCGGCAGCCGTGCATCACCCCGAGCAGGTTGACCCGCACCTGAAGGTCGAGGTCGCTGTCGGTGCCGGACCACGCCTCTTGCGGGAACATCACGCCGGCGTTGTTGACCCACACCTCGACGGCGCCGCGCCGGGCCGCCTCGGCGGCCAGCTCGCGCAATGAGTCCGGCGACGTGACGTCCGTCTGCGTGATCCCCGGGCCCGGCCTCAGGTCGGCCCGGATCACCTCATATCCCTTGGCTGACAGGGCTTCTGCGGTTGCGGCGCCGATCCCGCGCGCCGCCCCCGTCACGACCGCAACGCTCATGCGCCGAAGACCTCCTCGACCCAGGCCAGCAGGTCCTGCAGCGGCTTGTCGTTGCCGGCGTCGAGCATGAGGTCGTGCCCCAGGCCCGGGAACCAACGGGCCTGCACGCCGTAGAAGCGGGCCGTCTTCTCGACGTCCGACTCCGGCACGAGCTTGTCGTCCGGCACCCCAGCGACATAGACCGGTGTGCGCGTCGGCACCGGACGGTGCGGCAGCGTCAGCTGGTAGACGGCCACGGTGGACTCGCCGTCGAGTCGCGCGAGGTGCCGCGCCGACTCCTCACGCGAGAGCCCGACGAAGAGCGTCTCGTGGCGCATGGGCAAGGGCTGGCCCGCGGCGGTGACGAGTACGTCGGACGGCCGGTCACGCAGCCGGTGGGCGATCGCGGCCAACCCGTTGTCCAACGGCGCAGGGGCGAGCAGTGCCGCGCCGCGTGCGGCGTAGCGACCGAGTGCGCGCGCCACCACGAGCGCACCGAGGGAGTGGCCGACCAGCACGGGTTGACGCGGCAGCCGCACCGCGGTCTGGATCACGTCGTGGACGTAGTCGCGCAGCAAGGTCCGCCGTACTCGCTCCCGTCCCTCGCTGCCGCCGTGGCCGCGCAGGCTGACCGCGTAGCAGGAGAAGCCCTGGGCCGCTGCCTGGTCCATCCACGGCTCCCAGCACCACGCCGCGTGACGGGCGCCGTGCACGAAGAGCAGGGGCGGTAGCCCGTTGGGCGAGGTGGGCGCCCGGTGGATCAGCTCGCGCTGCGCGGGTCGAGGGGGGAAGGCCCAGTCAAGCGGGCGCATGACGCGGGTCATGCCGCACCGCCGAGCTCTCGAATGGTCCGCTCCAGTCCGCGCAGGTAGTCGAGGTGGGCGACCTCGAAGTAGTGGCGGGTGGAGTCCTTGTAGTGAGCACCGTCGGAGAACACCCGGTCCCGCTGATCCTGCACCCGCTTGCGGAATGCGCTGGCTAGCTCGGGACGGTCGCGGCGCGCTTCCAGGTAGGTCGCGATCGCCACCGCCTGCCAGTGCGCCAGGGTGAACTGACCGCTGTCGGGCTGGATCAGACCGCCGACGAACATGTTGTCGTAACTCGGGCTGAACACGTGCTGGTAGAGATGCGGGCGGCCGTCACGCCAGTCGAGGTGCTCCTCGTCCAGGAAGTCGAAACGGACGAGGTACCCGGTGCAGAAGACGATGACGTCGGGCTCTGCCGTCGTGCCGTCGATGAACGTCACGCGCGCTCCGTCGATGCTCGCGACATCCGTGGCCGGCGTGATGTCACCGTGCCCGACGTAGTAGACGAGCTGGCTGTTGACGACGGGGTGGGTCTCGTAGAACTCGTGATCGGGTTTCGGCAACCCATGGCGCACCAGGTCGCCCACTGTCATCCGCAGCGTGCTCTTGTACATCAGGCGGCGGAGCGCGAGCGGGAAGCGCAGCACCCCGGCGAACAGGTCGTTGACCTGATCCGACGGCTTGCCGAAGGTGTACTTGGGCGCGTACCAGTAGCCGCGCCGGGTGGAGTGCCAGGTGCGCTGGGCCACCTGCGCCGACTCCACCGCAACGTCACAGCCGGTGTTGCCCGCACCGACGACGAGCACCTTCTTGCCGCGAAGCTGCTCACTGGACTTGTAGTCCGCGGAGTGCAGCACCTCCCCGGTGAAACTTGAAAGGCCCTGGTAGTCAGGGACTTTGGGGTTCCAGTTGTGGCCGTTGGCGATGACGACGCCCGCATAGCGTGCGGTGTGCACTCCCGTCGGCCCGGACGTCGTGATCTCCCAGGAGCTGCCCCCGTCGATCGGCAGGATCTGCTCCACCGAGGTCGAGAAGCGGATCACGTCGGTGAGCCCGAAGTGCTCGGCGTAGCGCCGGAAGTACTCGAGCAGGTGGCTGTGGTGCGGGTAGTCCGGCCAGTCGTCAGGCATGGGGAAGTCGGCGTACTGGGTGAACGGCTTGCTCGAGATGGTGTGGGTCGTGGCGTACACCCGGCTCTGCGGCTTCAGGTAGTTCCAGTTGCCGCCCACGTCGTCCTCGCGCTCGAAGCACTCCACGGCGAAACCGTGCTCCCGCAGGTTCTTCGCTGCGGTCAGCCCGCTGCTGCCCGCCCCGATGACTGCCCAGGTGTCGGTCTTGTCCTCGCTGGTGTGCGCGCTGTCCACGCGCTGATCCTGGCACCCTGCCACGGTCACAGCAGGGGCAGGTGGTGATCCAGATCCGCGCGCTCACCGCTCGCGGTGATCCGCCTCTTCTCGACCGCCTGCGCCCAGCTGAGCCGTCCGACCGCGAGCTCCACCCAGGTCGTCGCATCGGTCTCGACGACCGCTGGTGGCGTTCCCCTCGTGTGCCGGGGCCCTGGCACGCACTGAACCGCACCGTAGGGCGGCACCCGCACCTCGACGTTGCGGCCCGGGGCCTTGGCTGACAGCAGCGCGAGGGTTCCGCGCACGGCAAGCCCGGTGGTGTCGCGATCGGCCGCACCGCTGAGCACGGCCTCCGCTGCGGCCCGCACCTGCTCGACGTCGTACTCGCGCCCCACCGGTCGCCTGCCGAACCCGCTATCCGAAGAGCGCCGGAAGCGTGGCCTCGTGGACCTCGCGCAGCTCGTCAAGGCCGACGCTGAACTGACCCTGGATCTCGAGGGCTGGACCGCCCACGACGCCGATCTCGCTTGAGGGGACGCCCTGCGCCGCACACAAGGACCTGAAGGCTTCGCAGTCAGCGGGCCGGACGGCGACGAGCGCCCTGGCAGCTGACTCGGAGAACAGCGCGACGAAGGGGTCGCCTGGCAGCTCGACCGAGGCCCCGCGGCCGCCGCGCAGACACGACTCGACGAGTGCCTGCGACAGGCCGCCTTCGGACAGGTCGTGGGCTGCGCTGACCCATCCCTCGCGGGCCGCCGTGACGAGCACCTCGCCCAGGGCACGCTCTGCCGCGGCGTCGGAGCGTGGTGGCTTGCCGCCGAGATGACCGTGCGCGACCCACGCCCACTCCGAGCCGTCAAGCTCGTCGCGGGTTTCCCCCAGCAGGAACAACCGGGCGTCGTCCTCGTGGAAGGCGATGGCCGAGCGCCGCGCCACGTCGTCGATGAGCCCGAGTACGCCGATGACGGGGGTCGGGTTGATCGCTGTGCTGCCGGTCTGGTTGTAGAAGCTCACGTTGCCGCCGGTGACGGGGATGCCCAGCTCCCGACAGCCCTGCGCGATGCCGCGCACGGCTTCAGAGAACTGCCACATGACCTCGGGGTCTTCCGGCGAGCCGAAGTTCAGGCAGTCAGAGACCGCGACCGGAGTCGCGCCCGTGGCGGCGACGTTGCGGGCTGCCTCGAAGAGCGCGAGTCGCGCGCCCTCGAAGGGGTCCAGCTTGGCGAACCGGCCGTTGCCGTCGAGCGCCAGCGCGATGCCAAGGGCACCGTCCTCCTCCAGCCGAACGATGCCCGCGTCGTCCGGCATGGCCAGGACCGTGTTGCCCATCACGTAGCGGTCGTACTGATCGGTCACCCAGCGCCGGGAGCACAGGTTGGGCGAGCCCAGCAGCTGCAGCAGGGTGGCCCGCAGCGCGTCACCGTCCGGCGGCCTGGCCAGCCCGGCCGCGCCGGAGGCCTGCAGTTCGTCGAGCCCGGCGGGACGGGTCAGCGGTCGCTCGTAGACCGGACCCTCGTCGGCGAGGGATGCCGGCGGCGCGTCGACGACGGTCTCGCCGTGCCAGCGGACCCGCAGCCGCCCGTGGTCGGCGACCTCTCCGACGACGGTGGCGATGACTCCCCAGCGGTGGCAGACAGCCAGCACCTCGTCGACGTCCTGCGGCGCCACGATCGCGAGCATGCGCTCCTGCGACTCGCTGACCAGGACCTCCCACGGCTCCATCGAAGCCTCACGCAGCGGCACCGCGTCGAGCACGACGTCCATGCCGCCGCCGCCGGCCGCAGCCGTCTCGGAGATCGCGCAGGTGAAGCCGGCGCCGCCGAGGTCCTGGATGCCGACGACCAGCTCGCGGTCATAGAGCTCGAGCGAGCACTCGATGAGGCACTTCTCGGTGAAGGGGTCACCTACCTGGACGCTGGGCCGCTTCGCCGGCCCGCCGGGATTGCCATCAACAGAGTCGTCGAAGGTGGCGCTGGCAAGGACCGAGACACCACCGATGCCGTCGCGTCCGGTGAGGGCGCCGTAGAGGATGACCTGGTTCCCCTTGCCCGAGGCCTTCGCGGTCTGCAGTCGCTTGCGGGGCAGCACCCCGACGCAGAGCGCGTTGACGAGCGGGTTTCCCTGATAGGTCGGGTCGAAGCCCACTTCGCCGCCGACGTTGGGCAGGCCGAGGCAGTTGCCGTAGCCGCCGACGCCGGCCACCACCGCACCGAAGACCCGCTTCGTGTCGGGATCCGCCGGGTCGCCGAACCGCAGCGAGTCCATGACGGCGATCGGCCGCGCACCCATGGCGAGGATGTCGCGCACGATGCCGCCGACGCCGGTCGCGGCACCCTGGTAGGGCTCGACGTAGGACGGATGGTTGTGGCTCTCGACCTTGAAGGTGACTGCCAGCTCATCGCTCACCGCGACGACGCCGGCGTTCTCCCCCATCCCCGCGAGCATGCGCTCGCTGTGGGGCATGTCAGCGAACTGCCGCAGGTGCACCTTCGAGCTCTTGTAAGAGCAGTGCTCACTCCACATCACCGAGTACATGGCGAGCTCGCACTCAGTGGGCCGGCGGCCGAGGACCTCGCGGATCCGCTCGTACTCGTCGGTCTTCAGGCCCAGCTCCGCGTAGGGCTGCTCGAGGTCCGCCGTACTCGTCGCGCGCTCGACCGTGTCCAGCTGCGGATGACCGGCGCTCACGCGTTCACCAGGCTCTTGAGGATCGAGGTGAAGAAGCCCAGGCCGTCGGTGCTCGGGCCGGTGAGCGGCTCGACCGCGTGCTCGGGATGCGGCATCAGCCCGACCACGTTGCCAGCCGCGTTGGCGACGCCGGCGATGTCCCGGTAAGACCCGTTGGGGTTGTCGTCGAGGTAGCGGGCGACAACCCGGCCCGAACGCTCCAGCTCGTCCAGGGTGGCCTCGTCGGCCACGTATCCGCCCTCGCCGTTCTTCAGGGGGATGACGATCCGCTGACCGGCCTCGTAGTCACCGGTCCACAGCGTCGACGAGGTCTCGATGCGGAGCGCCTGGTCCCGGCAGACGAACCGGCGGACGTCGTTGCGGATCAAGGCGCCGGGCAGCAGGTGGGACTCGCAGAGGATCTGGAACCCGTTGCAGATGCCGAGCACGGGGAGCCCGGCGTTGGCCCCCGCGATGATCTCGCGCATCACCGGGGCGAAGCGGGCGATCGCGCCGCAGCGCAGGTAGTCGCCGTAGGAGAAGCCTCCAGGGAGTACGACGGCGTCGACGCCCTGCAGGTCGTGCTCACCGTGCCAGAGGGCAACGGGTTCGCCACCGGCGAGCCTCACACCCCGCTGGGCGTCACGGTCGTCGAGTGAGCCGGGGAAGGTGACGACGCCGATTCTGGCGGTCATGCGGAGAGGCTCCTCGAGTCGCAGCGGTGCCGCCAGTCTACCGACCGACATGGAGCGGCCGGCCCCGGGAGACTCGG
>JAVEEJ010000114.1 GCA_030840515.1 Frankiaceae bacterium
CGCGTCCGTTACGTACAGACAGCCGTCGGAGTCGAAGGCCAGCCCCTGCCACATGGAAGCCTCCCAACCGGCCGAGGCGTAGGGCTCGGGCACCGTGGCGTAGACCTCAGGCGAGCCGAGGCCGCGCTGGCCAGGACTGAAGCGAAGGATGCGGCTGTTCATGTCGACGACGTACACGCGCCCGTCGCCATCCTCGGCCATGTTGTGCAGTCCCATGCTCTGCATCGTCGTGACCGTGGCGCTGCCGGCCGGCTTCCCGTGAGGCGTGAAGCGCAGCACACGCTCAGTGCCGTCGTTGGGCCGGAAGGGCGCGCCCACCGACGTCGCCGCGTAGACGGCGTCGCTGGTCGCCAGCACACCGAAGGGATGCCCGGGCGCGCCGATCTGCGCGAAGAGTGACACCGAGCCGATGCGCGGCACCGAGGAGCCGGACGAGGAAGCCGGCAACACTCCGGCCACCACGAGCGCGCCCACCCCGACAAGCCGACGCGTGATCAAGCGAGCCGATCGCTGAGCCATTGGTCCCCCCATAGGTGCGCTCCTGGGACCTCCATCGCTCGTGGGGCACAGCTTCCGTCGGTGCGTCCTCAGATCTTCTCGTCGGTCGTGGATCACGCTGGGGCGCGTGGAGCAGGCTGCCTCCGCGGGGGTCTCCCCCGGGGTTCTGCACAAACCGTGCCAGGAACCTGGCCTACGCCATGGGTGTGACGACCGCCTGGATGGGGGCGAGCACGTTGGGCGCGTAGTCGGAGATGACGTTCGTCGGAGCGGTCATCGGCACGCTGTAGCGCCACTGCTGACCGTCGACCTCGTCCACCGGCACGCCGAGCGTGGCGTTGTCGCTGTCGTGCGTCACCAGGAAGTGGATGCCATGGCTGGCATAGGCGCCCTGGAAGGGCGTCTTGCCGTGCGCGGGATCGCAGACCAGAGAGCTGTAGGGGGCACCGGCGATCGCGGCGTACCCGTCCTCCACGCGCTGGTCCGTCGAGGCCTCGCCCGGGTAGGGGCGCTGCACCGGGTCGTCGCCCGTCCCGTCGTCCAGGCAGGCGTCGTCGCGGTAGTAGGGCACCGCTGCGGCGTTGGCCGCTGACGTCGCGCCCTTGAACTCGAAGGCGTAGACGAGTCCGCCCGCGCTGCCCTTCCCCGCGACCTCCTCCGGCCGGTCCACGGCAGAAGGCAGGTCGAAGGTCGGGTCCGGGAAGTCGAAGTACGCCGGGTCGCCGTTCGGCAGCTTGTCGATCGAGCCGACGTCGTCGTTGAGGCCGTCGATGGCCACGCCGTCCGGCTTCTCGAGGTTGTAGTAACGGCTGGCGACGTCCTTGTTGTAGTCCCAGCTGGTGTAGAGCCCGTCGCTTGGGATCGGGTGAACGCGCACCCGGTAGCGGTAGACGTCGGCGTCGCGGTAGTAGGTCTCGGTCTTGGTGACGTTGGTGCCGGAGTCGGCGCCCCACACCTCGCGGATGGCGCGGACTGCGCCGGCGCGCCAGCCCAGCAGTGCGCCGTTGGCCTCCCAGTTGACCTGCTCGTCCTCGAAGCCCACTACGGAGACGGTCGAGTCGGGGTTCTGCTGGAACGCCCGGCCCTTCCAGCGGTCGATGAGGTCAGGCCCGTAGGCCGTCGGCGCCGGCTCGGTGACGGTCGTGCAAACGGGCTGCGTCTTCTTCTTGATCTTGCCCTCGGGCATGGTGCACACCTCGTGGCTGACCGTGGTCGGCGCCGCGGCGTCGCGGACCTGGAACCCACGGACCATCCAGCGCCCGGTCGCGGTCACCTTGTAGGTCGGCGTCGTCACGGTCATGGCGTCGCTCGGGAAGCGGTCCGAGCTGTTGCGGGCCGTGCCAGTGGCCGGGTCGCACACCGTGCCGGGCAGGTTGGGCCCGTAGCCGGTGTTGCTGGTGCCGATCTTCAGCGGGTCGTTGTCCGCGAAGTTCCCGCGGTCGATCCAGCGGTCGGCGTCCGAGGCGCGGGTCATCTGGACCTCGCTGTTGGCTGCGGTGAACGAGGAGCCACCGGCCTTGCGGAACAGGTAGGTGTAGTGCGTGGTCGACGGATCGAGCGGATCCACCATCGCGACGGCCTGACCGTCGCTGGCACCGGCCGGCGGGGTAGTCCCCGATGGTGCCTGGAGGCCGGCATCGCGTGCCTGCAAGGCGATCTCGTCGTCGTCGTCGATCCCGGCGACGGGGTCGCTCATCGCCTTGAGGTAGTCGGCGGGGGTCTCCTGCGGGCCGAGGGTCACGATGCCGGCGGCGATCGCCGCGGTGACCTCCGCGACGGTGGAGGCGTAGCGGGCGTTGCAGTCGGTCGGACCGGTGCCGAAGACCTTCTTCCAGGCCTCCTCGCCCACGGTGTGCTGGCTGGGGTTCCAGGCGTAGGTGAGCTCCTGGTCGGTCCCGCTGTAGAAGCCGAAGTCGCTGCGCGCGTTGGCCAGGAAGTTCGGGAACCGCTCGTCGACCTGCACCGGCACCTCGCGCCAGCCCTTGTCGGTCCACGCGTAGGCAGCCACCTCGTCGGTCGGCACCCCGGCCTTGACGGCAGGCGCGAGCGTCCCGTTGTGGGCGCTGCGGATCGCGTAGTTGCCCAGCTGTGACGGGATCTGCTTGCTGTAGTCGCCCGTGACACCGCTCGGGTAGGGAGCCGCGACTCCGGCTGCGGCCGGCGCGCTCCACGCCGGGATCTGGGCTCCTGTGAGCACAACCGGGGCGGCGGCGCGCGCGGCGCTCGGAAGCGGAGCGGCGGCCCGAGCCCCAGCGGGGGCGGCGGATGCGGCGAGCGTGCCGCCGACGAGCGTGGCCGCCGTCATGGCGCCGACGAGCATGCGGTTGCTACGGGGGGAGGGCACTGCGAGGACTCCAGGGGGGCGGGAGACGGGGGGCGAGTACGCCGGACCTGTGGGGCTGGTCGACGTACTCGTGCCCCCTACTTCGACGTACTCACGCCCTCGCCTGCTCCCATGGACGCCACATTTCAGCGGCCTGGGGCTGGGTCAGGTCACCTTGAGGCCGAAGTTGCTCACGCCGTAGAGCCGGATCGCGTCGCCCACCACGTACACCCGGAACGAGTAGGTCCCGCGAGCGGTCGGCTTGTAGGTGAAGCTGTAGCTCCCGCTCGTGCTCAGCGGCTTGGTCAGCACGTTGCGCCACGCACCCGCGGTGTAGCGCTGCAGCGCGACCGTCCGGCCCGTGTACTTGGGGCTGACCACACCGCTCACCGTGAACGAGTGCCCGAGCGTGAAGGTCGACGCGACGGCGCTGCGCGTCATCGCGATGCGGACCAGAACGGTCTTGCTGGCCGCCGCCGGCCGCCCGAAGGGCACGTAAGACGTCGAGGCGCCGCTCGGGGCGACCGCGTAGTCCCAGTGCTCCAACGGCGTCACGTTCCAGGCTGTGGCGCCGGAAGTGTTCGTCGTCTTCGGAGCGCCTGAGGTGGTCCAGGTCGAGGACCCGTGCTTCTTCGACAACAGCTGGAGCGACCTGCCCGGGACGCCGGTCGCCGTCCCGCTCCGCACGAGCTTCGCGGTGAGGGTCACGGCGTGGTTGTAGAGAACCTCGGTCGATCCCGTCAGCAGGATCTGGGTGGGGTTGCAGTTGTAGACCTTGACGTCGTCGACGTACCAGCCGAGCGATCCCACGGCGTCGTCGGAGCCGATCCGCCAGCGGAGCAGCACGGACTTGCCGCTGAGCCTCGAGAGGTCGACGCGCGCCGAGGTCCAGCCGTGGCTCGAGCCGACGTACGCCTTGGCGCCCTTCAAGGGGTTGGGGTCCACGTACCCGGGGCCGAAGCCGTCGGTGTTGGTCACGCTGCTGTTGTAGCCGCCGTTCACGATCATCGCGCCGGCGTCCAGCCAGTGAGCACCGTTGTCGACGGTGTACTCCAGTCGCCCGCCGTCGAAGTGGTAGACGGTCCCGCCGTCCGAGATCGGTCCGTAGTCGAACTCGTAGGCGTGGTTGAAGCGCACGAGGGTGCCCACTCGAGCCGCGATCGCGTACTTGGTGCGGATCCAGGAGTCCTGGCGGTCGTAGGTGTCGTTGAAGGGGTCGAAGGTGGTCGGGTCGGCGTCGTCGCCGTAGAGGGCGTAGCTGCCCGAGCTCGCGAAGACCGGCGCCTTCGCACCCGCGCCATAGTCGGCGATGTCCTCCTTCGACCACCACCACTGCCCGAAGCTGTTGCGGTTGTGCGAGTCGACGCCGGCATGGCCCTTCACGTAGCTCGCCGTTGTGCTCCCGCCTACGGGATTGGTCGTGCCGTCGAAGTTGTCCAGCCGGATCTGCGACACATTCCCGCCATTGGTGCAGACAGGCGCCTCAGGGGCGATCTTGGCCGCGGCCCCGGTGGGCTGCTTGTTCATCTCCGTGAGACGGACTACCTGGCGCACCACGTCGCAGTCCCCGGTCGTCATCGCGGTGTTGGCGGCACCCGGCACCGGAAGCGACGCCGCACCCTTGGCGACCAGGAGGTCACAGGCCTGAGGGAGGAGCGTGTAGAGGTCGGCGTAGTCCGACGACGAGGTCAGCAGCGACTCGACCTGGTAGTAGACGTTCGCCAGCTTGACGTTGCGCTCGAGCTGGTCCGCGCCCGCAAAGGGGGTCACGGACTCGCCGTTGAACGGTCCGCTCGCGGGTGTGGTCCCCACCGCCATCAGGTAGGCGGCCTTGTTGTTCACGCCGTCGTTGGCGTGGACGCCGCCCCCGTCGAACCCGTCCTCCCAGGGGTTCAGTGCGCTGTAGTGCGTGCTGGTCATCCGGTCGGGGTCCGCGGGGTTGTCGACGGTCGGGTCCTTCATGCTGCGGGTGAACTGACCGCCGGCGAGCTTGTCTCCCAGGATCCAGTCCGCGGCCGAGTCATATGCGGTCGTGTCACCGGCAGAGGCGTTGAGCGCCGGTCCCTCGGTCTGCTGGATGAGCTCGCCCATCACGTCCGAGATCGACTCGTTGATGGCGCCGGACTGGTAGTAGCTGAACAGGTTGGAGGTCTTCTCGGTCACGCCGTGCGTGAGCTCGTGACCCACGACGTCGAGCGCCGACGCGAACCCGTCGCCGTACACCATCTCGTGCCCGTCCCAGAACGCGTTCTGATAGCCGGTGCAGGTCGTGGAGGGGTCACCGGGGTCTGCCGGAGGGCAGAAGTGCACCGTGGACGCGAGCCGCATCCCGGCGCCGTCGATGCTGTCGCGGCCGAACAGCGAGTAGTAGAAGTCGTAGACCGCGCCCGAGAACCGGTAGGCGTTGTAGGCGTCGGCGTCAGCACTCGACGGCCCCGCACCCTCGGTGCCGACCTGCGTCACCAATGGGTCGGTCGATGGGCAGCTCGGGTCGCTGATGCGGTGGTTGTTCGCGTTGCAGACGACCCGGTCCTTGCCGGCCTGCGGGTTGGCGTCGATGTCCAGGACCAGCCCACCACGGGTCGCGTCGATGAAGACCTGGTGGCGGATCTGCTCGCTGGCCGACGTCACCGTCGTCGCCCACACCGTGCGCGTCCCGCCGAGGCTGGCACCGCCGAGAAGTCGCTGGTCCAGCACGGACAGGACCGGGCTGCTGGCGACGAGTACGACGCCCTTGTGGCTACGAGCTATGGCCCGCACGGCGAGCCGCGCAGCCGCTGTCTTCGTCACCGGCGCCGCGGTCGAGACGGTCGACCCCGGGAGCACCTCACCGTTCACGCTGACGAGCTGGTTTGCGTCGTCCAGCGTCACGACCAGCTCGCCGCCGACGACGGGCAGGCCTGAGATCGTCTGCTGCAGCTTGACGAGGCTGGACTTCCCGCTCCTCGTCGTGCGCAGCGGCTTCATGGTCCGCATGGCGTCGGTGACGCCGAACAGGCCGCCGTAACGGGCCAGCCACTTGCCGGCAGCCGCGGTCGGGCTGTCGGAAGCGGCGATCTCCGACGGCCGCTGCGCCGCGTGACCGGGCTTGGTCCCGAAGAAGCGCAGCGCGCCGGTGCCCGCGTGCTTGACGAAGGCCGCCGAGTGACCCGACCTCGCGTCCAAGTCGTCGCGCGATGAGCCTGAGCTCGCACCCGCCTGCGCAGGGACCTGAGCCAGGGCCAGGCACACGCCGAGAGCACTGAGCGTCGCGATGGCACGACGACGAGGGGCAGACGACATCGAATGGCCTCCGGGCTGGGACCGCCTCGAGGTGAGGCCAGTGAGCCGCGAGATTAGAGCCAAGAGCAGGCGCTCGGGCCAGAAATCTCCGAAAGTAGCCCGAAAGGACGAATCTTCCTGACTCTCTTGGATTGGCGGCCCTAGGCTCGGTAGCCGCACCGGAAGCGGTGCCCGGCCCCGGAGGTTCACCATGCGGCTTCGCGCCCGCACCGCTCACATCGCTCTGGCTGGTCTCATCGTCGCGGTACTCGCCACCGGCGTTGCCGACGCGGCCAGGGGCGGAAACCTGCTGCTGGGGCGCTCGAACATCGCGTCGGGCACGACATCGCTCAACAACACGGGGTCCGGTTTTGCGCTCGGCCTGCACACCGCCAGCGCCGCAACACCCAACCTCGGGGTGAGCAACACCGCGAAGATCTCCAAGCTGAACGCCGACCTGCTGGACGGGCTCGACAGCTTTGCCTTCCAGCGCGTCAACAGTGTGAAGGTGCTGAAGACGCCTGCCGCCGGTGACCCGCAGACCAGCTTGCTGACGATCTCCGGACTGGGCAGCTTCGGATGGGCCTGCGACAGCACAAGTAACGAAGCGCGGCTCTACTTCAACAAGCTCAGCACCGTCAGCGTCGTCGAGATGACCCAGCAGCGAACGTACGACCCACCGGGCGGAGGCACCGGCGACACCACGACGACAGTGCTCCCTCTCTCCGTTACTTCCAGCCAGCACCAGTTCGCGGCCGTTGCCGGGGCGGACGCCATCGGCCGTTGGACCATCCAGCTCAACGGCCCTACGACCCGGGTCTACACGGCGACCATCACCTTGACCTACAACAGCGCGGACCTGCACCCCGGCTTCTGCTTTGCTCAGGCGGCGTCGGCCTGACCTCAACGCTCAAGGCCCACGCGCGCCGAGCAGCTCAGACACGCCGTCGAGCCCCGTCACCGTGGCTGTGTCCCCACGCCGTGCAAGCCAGGCTTCCCGGCTCAGCCGGAGCCGCACCAAGGTGGCGGGGAGTCCGCGTCGGGACCTGATCTCGATGCCGTCGTCCACGTAACCGAGCTTGCGCGAGACCGCGAGCGAGGGGGCGTTGTCCGCGAACGGCCAGTAGCGCGACGTCATAGCCCAGTGTGGCGAGGGATCCGCTCACAACGCACCTGGATTGGGACACTGCCGAGATGATGGTCCTGCGGCGCCTCCTGGTCGTCGCAGCCGTGGGCGGCGCCTACCTGATCGGCGTCGCCTTCCCCGCCGCCGCGCACACGTCCCTCGAGGCCAGCGTGCCTGCCCGCGACTCGGTGGTCGCGGCGAGTCCAGCAGACGTAGCGCTCTACTTCGATGAGGCCGTGGCCGCCGGCCTCGGCGCCGTGCGCGTGGTGGGCCCTGGCGAGTCGCGGGCTGATCTCGGTCGAGCCGTGACCAAGGTCAACGTCGTGCACGTCCCTCTGCGCAGGCATCTCGCTGGTGGGACCTACGTCGTCGTGTGGCGCGTCCTCTCGGACGACGGTCACGCCGTGAGCGGGAGGTTCTCCTTCGCGGTCGGGCACGTCGGTGCGACGCCGCGAGCGGCTGCACGATCGTCGCCGATCTGGACGCGAGGGCTGAGCGCAGGAGGACGGTTCGTGTCCTACCTCGGACTGGTCCTGTTCGCGGGAGCCCTGATCCTGGTCGCCCTGATCTGGCGGGGGGGCACGGCCCAGCCTGGAGTGCGCAGGCTCGTCGTGGCCGGCTGGACGCTGGTGGTCGTGGGCACATCGGTGGGCTATCTGATGCAAGGACCAAACGGCGCCGGTCTCGGCCCGACGGCCGTCCTTGCCGAGCCACGGCTGCTGCTGGACGTGATGCACACCCGATTCGGGCAGCTCCAACTCGCGCGGCTGGTCGGCCTGCTCGCACTCACACCCCGCGGCGGACTGCATCTGCTCGCCGCGGCGGGGCGGACGCGGACCGCGGTGCTCTTGGCGGGGCTCGCCGCCCTGGTCGCGACCTGGTCGGCGTCGGGGCATGCCGGCACCCGCTCGCCAGAGGCGTTGTTCGTCGGCGTCGACGTGGTGCACCTGCTCGCCGT
>JAVEEJ010000120.1 GCA_030840515.1 Frankiaceae bacterium
CTCAGCGACCGCTACGGCGTAGCGGCGGTCGACACCGAGCAGGCCGCCGAGCGCGCCGACACTCTCGTCATCGCGGTCAAGCCGCAGGACATGGGCGCCCTTCTGGACGAGCTCGCCCCGGTCCTGCCTGCCGACAAGCTCGTCGTGTCGATGGCCGCGGGCATCACCACCGAGTTCATCGAGAAGCGGCTGCCCGACGGTGTGCCCGTCGTACGCGTCATGTCCAACACCCCCGTCCTCGTGGACGAGGCGATGTCGGCTGTGTCGGCCGGCTCGCACGCCGAGGAGGAGCACCTCGAGCGCACCGAGGAGCTGCTCCGCCACGTGGGCAAGGTGCTGCGGGTGCCGGAGTCTCAGCAGGACGCGGTGACTGCGCTGTCCGGCAGTGGGCCGGCGTACTTCTTCTTCCTTGTCGAGGCGATGACCGACGCCGGCATCCTGCTCGGACTGCCGCGGACGGTGGCGCACGACCTCATCGTGCAGACCGCTATCGGCGCAGCGACCATGCTGCGCGATTCGGGCGAGCACCCCGTGAAGCTGCGTGAAGCGGTCACCTCACCCGCTGGGACCACTATCAGTGCTATCCGCGCGCTAGAGGACCATGGTGTCCGAGCCGCCTTCCTTGCCGCGTTGGAGGCCGCAAGGGACAGGTCACGAGAGCTGGCAAAAGGGCAGGAATAGGGCGTCTGCTGCGTGCTCTACTCCGTTCGGAGCAGCGTGCAGATGACTACCTCTAGCCATCTAGTCAGACGCATCTGACCCGATCAACTCTGTGTCCGATCCCGCTGGGGGGTCGGGGCAGAGGAGCACCTGATGGGCAAGCGGGCGAAGGCACGTACCTCGACTCGGGCCAAGGTTCTGGCGACAGTCGCGGTCATCGGGGGAACAGCAGGGATCGCAGGGCTCGGCACCTTCGGTACCTTCACCAGCACTACGGCTGCGCAGAGCTCGACGCACTCGACGGGTACCGTCGTGCTCGACTACGGCGCCGGCGGCACCACCAATCGCCTGACCACGGGCGCCAGCCTGCTGGCCGCGGGCGACACACAGCAGCGAGGGTTCACCCTTCGCAACAGCGGCTCGCTCGACTACGCCAGCGTCAAGGCGAACCTGTCCGCCAGCACGTCGAGCCTGCTCGACACCGATGCCACCAACGGTCTGAGCCTCAAGATCGAGAAGTGCTCCGGGGTCGGTTGGGTTGAGAGCCTCGTCACGCCCTACACGTACACCTGCGCAGGCACCGTCACCACGGTGCTGGCAGACACCCCGGTGGCGACCCTGATCGCCGCCAGCGGCGGAAGCGCAGTCACCGGCCTGGCCTCGACGACGAGCGGCTCGAGCGACAGCCTTCGCGCCACGTGGACGCTGCCCTCGGGCGCCGCGAACTCGGTGCAGGGCCTCTCCAGCACGTTGGTCCTCGACTTCACCGCAACGCAGCGGGCTGCGACCAGCAAGTAGTCGATGGCGACCTCGTCACTGACGTCGGGGCGGCGGTGGGGAACTCCCCACCGCCGCTCCGGCGCGTCTGCGCGTGGGGCACATCGGCGCCCTGAGCCGCTTCAGAGCTTGGCCGCGCACCGCGTGGTCGGCCTGCTTGACCTCATCGCCCACTGCACCCTGCTCGCGGCGATGCTGCTGGGCGTGCTCGGGTTCCTGTTCCTCGGGGTCGGTCCGCGGACGGGCACCTACCGCACTGTGACCATGCTCACCGGCTCCATGCGCCCGACGTACCCCGTGGGCTCCGTGCTGGTCGACCGGCCACAGCCCACGAGCAGCCTCCAGGTGGGACAGGTCCTCACGTACGCGATCCCCACGGACGACCACCGCGTGGTCTCGCACCGCGTGATCAGCGTCAAGCAGGACGGGGAGGGCGCGTACCTCATCCGCACCAAGGGCGACGCCAACAACGGCCCAGACCCTTGGGTGGCACGCGTCACCGATCAACGGGTCTGGACCGCCCGTGGGGTCATCCCGCACGCCGGCTCGTTGATCCTGACGCTGCGCGGACCCCACGCCAAGACGTTGGCGCTCTACGTCATACCGGCGATCTGCGCGCTCTGGACGCTCGTCGGAGTGTGGCGAAGGTCATGACCCGCAAGCTGCTGATCGCGCTCCCCATGGCGCTGCTCCTGATCCCGGGAGTGGCGCTGGCGGCGTTCACGTCGAGGACCGCCTCGCAGAGCGCCACCTTCTCCACCCTGAGCATCGCGCCGGTGACGAACCTGCAGGCGACCGCGTCCTGCGGTCCCGCCCTGTCGCTGACGGCGAAGGTGGTGCTGACGTGGACGGGTACGACGACGTCGGGAGCGACAAGCTATGAGATCCGCCGGCGCCTGGTCGCCGTGACGACGGCTGTCGGCACCGTGTCGATCGGCACCAACACCTTCACCAACTCGGGGCTGCCCGTGGCCACGACCTACGGCTACCGCGTGCGGACGTTCCGCGGCACCTGGTTCGCGGACTCCTCCGAAGTCGTGGTGACCACCCCGACCATCTGCACCTAACGACCCATCCGAGCACAATGCGCACATGAGCGAGCGCGTGCTGGTCATCGAAGACCCGGCGCTCGCCGCCTATGACTTCGGACCCAGTCACCCGCTCGCCCCGGTCCGGGTGGAGCTCACGATGGCGCTGGCCCGTGCGCTCGGCGTACTCGATGCCGTCACTGTCGAACCCGCTCCCGTCGCCTCCGACGCGCAGATCGAGCTCGTCCACGACCGCGACTACGTCGAGGCGGTGCGGCGGGCGGGGACTGCGCCGCTGTGCGCGGACCTGGCGCGGCAGCTGGGGACGCCGGACAACCCGGTCTTCGAGGGGATGCACGAGGCAAGCGCCCGGGTGGTGGGCGCGAGCGTTCGCTGCGCCGAGGCGGTGCTGTCCGGTGAGGTGGAGCACGCGGTCAACGTGTACGGCGGTCTGCACCACGCCATGCGCGGGCACGCGTGGGGCTTCTGCGTCTACAACGACCCGGCGGTGGCCATCGCGCGGATGCTCGAGCTGGGAGAGAGGCGGATCGCGTACGTCGACGTCGACGTGCACCACGGCGACGGCGTGGAGGCCGCCTTCCGAGACGACGACCGGGTGCTCACGATCAGCCTCCACGAGTCGGGGCGCTACCTGTTCCCCGGCACCGGCTTCCCCGACCCCGACCACCCGCTGTCGGTCAACGTGCCACTGGAGATGGGCACGGGCGACGCGGCCTGGCACGACGCCTTCGAGTCCGTGGTCCCGGGCGAGCTGGCCGCCTTTCGCCCGGAGGTGCTGGTCAGCCAGCACGGGTGCGACAGCCACATGCTCGACCCGCTCGCCCACCTCGCGCTCACCGTGGACGGTCAGGGGGCGGCTGCGGTGCGGCTGCACGACCTGGCGCACGAGCTGTGCGGCGGGCGGTGGGTGGCCCTCGGAGGCGGCGGCTACGAGCGCGCGCAGGTCGTCCCCCGGGCGTGGACCCACCTGCTCGCGGTTGCAGCCGGGCGTCCGGTGGACCCGTCCACCCCGACCCCCGAGGAGTGGCGGGCGCTGGTGACCCGTCTCACCGGCGAGCTCCCGCCCACCCGAATGGGGGACCTTGTCGCACCATCTTCCCCAGGAGTCACATGAGCACTACCCTTGGTGACCAGTCGCACGTGCGCGTCCACGTTGCCGGTGGGGAAGCCGGCACCCGACACGTGCTGAGGGTCGGTCAGTCATGGCAGCAGCACGGGGTGGGGACGGACAGAGCGACGAACGACCGCTCGGCGAGCTGAGGTTCCTCACGGTGGCCGAGGTGGCCGCCGTGATGAGGGTGTCCAAGATGACGGTCTACCGACTGGTTCACGACGCCAAGATCCCCGCCGTCCGGGTCGGCAAGTCCTTCCGGGTTCCGGAGACGGCAGTGCACGACTACCTGCAGAACGCCTTCGTCGAAGCCGGCTGACGCCCGCCTCGGTCCCGGGCGGCTGCGCCCGGTAGCCTGTGCCCTTCGATGTCGGCGGGTCCGTCGACCATCAGGTGTCTAGACGCGAAGAGGGTCGCACTGTGGGCTCGGTCATCAAGAAGCGCCGCAAGCGGATGGCGAAGAAGAAGCACCGCAAGCTGCTGAAGAAGACCCGCGTCCAGCGGCGCAACAAGAAGTAGCGCTGACAGGCCTGCCATGGCTGCTGACGGCGTGACGCCGCCGCGGGTCGTCCTGGTCACGGGCGTGTCGCGCTACCTCGGCGAACGCCTCGCCTCGATCCTCTCGGACGACCCCTCCATCGAGCAGGTCATCGGTGTCGACGTCGTGCCACCACGGGGCGACCTCGGCCGCACCGAGTTCGTCCGGGCCGACATCCGCAACCCGATTATCGCGAAGGTGATCGCCTCGGCGGACGTCGACACGGTCGTGCACATGAACGTGATCGCCACCCCGCTCGGAGCGGGTGGGCGCAGCGCGATGAAGGAGATCAACGTCATCGGCACGATGCAGCTGCTTGCTGCGTGCCAGAAGGCGCCGAGCGTGCGCAAGCTGGTGGTGAAGTCGACCTCCGCCGTTTACGGGTCGTCGCCGCGTGACCCGGCGCTCTACTCCGAGGACATGGAGCCCAAGGCCCTGCCGCGGTCGGGCTACGCCAAGGACGCGGTCGAGGTGGAGGGCTACGTGCGCGGCTTCGGCCGCCGCCGCCCTGACGTCGCCACGACGCTGCTGCGGTTCTCCAACTTCATCGGCCCTCGGATCGAGACGCCTCTGACGCGCTACTTCGCGTTGCCCGTGGTCCCGCGCGTCCTCGGCTTCGACCCGCGCGTGCAGCTCATCCACGAGGACGACGGCGTCGAGGTGCTCCGCATGGCCGCGCTGGAGAACCACGCAGGCACGTTCAACGTCGGAGGCGCCGGCGTGCTGCTGCTCTCGCAGGCCGTGCGCCGCGCCGGGCGTCCCTCGGTGCCAATCGTGGAGCCGGCGGTCAACCTCACCGGGCAGCTGTTCCGCCGGGCAGGGTTGGTGGACTTCTCACCCGAGCAGTTGCGCTTCCTCGAGCACGGCCGGGCCATGGACACCACGCGGCTGAGGACCGTGTTCGGCTACGAGCCGTCGTACTCGACCGTGGAGGCCTTCGACGACTTCGTGCGAGGCCGGAGCCTGCGGCCCTACCTGCCGAAGCGCGGCCTGGCCGACATCGAGGCGACGCTGGGCGCTGTGCTGACCCGGAGGAGGACCGTCGGTGGCTGAGGCGAGGGTGATCCCGATCGACGGGCGGCCCGCACCGCGTCGCCGACCAGCCAGCGAGTCGGCCCAGGGGTCCAAGCGCCCCGACGCCGTCGCGCATGAGCCAGCGGTGGCAGCCGACTGGGAGCGCAAGGTCGCCGGCGCGCTCGCCTTCGTGCGCCGACGCATCACCGGTGACTACGCGGTCGACGAGTTCGGCTTCGATGCCGACCTCAACGACAACGTCCTGATGGCCCTGATGCGCCCGCTGTATGACAAGTGGTTCAGGGTCGAGACGCGCGGCCTGGACAACATCCCCGACACAGGCGCTGCGCTCGTCGTCGCCAACCACTCCGGGACCGTGCCGCTCGACTCGCTGATGACCCAGCTCGCGCTTCTCGACCACCACCCCGCGCGGCGGCATCTGCGGATGCTCGGCGCAGACCTGGTCTTCCAGATGCCGTTCATCGCGCCGCTCGCCCGCAAGAGCGGAGCGACGCTCGCGTGCGCGCCGGACGCCGAGCGGCTGCTCTCCGGCGGCGAGCTGGTCGGAGTCTGGCCCGAGGGGTTCAAGGGGATCGGCAAGCCGTTCAGCGAGCGCTACAAGCTGCAGCGCTTCGGTCGCGGTGGCTTCGTCAGCGCCGCACTGCGGATGGGCGCGCCGATCATCCCGTGCTCGATCGTCGGTGCCGAGGAGATCTACCCGATCATCGGCAACGCCAAGACGCTGGCGCGCATCCTCGGCGTGCCCTACATACCGATCACGCCGTTCTTCCCGTTGCTCGGTCCGCTCGGCGCGATCCCGCTGCCGTCGAAGTGGATCATCGAGTTCGGCGAGCCGATCGACACCTCCGAGCTGGGCAGTGCCGCAGCCGACGATCCGATGCTCGTGTTCAACCTCACCGACCAGGTCCGCGAGACGATCCAGCAGACGCTCTACAACCTGCTCATCCAGCGCCGCAGCGTCTTCTTCTAGCGGTCTCGTGAGTCAGCCGCGTCGGCTTCGGCGGCGCACCGCCAGGCCTCCGACGACCGCACCGGCCAGGGCACCCGCGCCGATCGCCGTCGGGATGCCGACCTTCGCGGCCTTGCGGCCGGTGCGGTAGTCGCGCACCTGCCAGCCACGGGCCCGAGCCTCGGCCCGTAGCCGGGTGTCCGGGTTCACCGCGCAGGGGTAGCCGACCAGGCTGAGGAGCGGGAGGTCGTTGGAGGAGTCCGAGTACGCCGCACAGCGGGACAGGTCCAGGCCTTCGCGCTCGGCCAGGGCGCGGACTGCCTCCGCCTTAGCGGCGCCGTGCAGCACGTCGCCGACGAGTCGCCCGGTGTACTTGCCGTCGACCACCTCGGACACCGTTCCCAGCGCGCCGGTCAGGCCGAGCCGGCGGGCGATGATCGACGCGAGCTCCACCGGCGTGGCGGTGACCAGCCAGACCCGCTGCCCGGCGTCGAGGTGCTGCTGCGCCAGCGCCTCGGTGCCCGACCAGATGCGGTCCGCCATGAGCTCGTCGTAGATCTCCTCGCCGAGGGTCACGATCGTCGCGACCTCCATCCCGGCCACGAAGGACAGCGCCTTCTCGCGCGCCTGCGTCATGTGGCCGTGCTGCTCCTTGCCGCCGATACGGAAAACGATCTGCTGCCAGGCGAAGCGCGCGATGTCCGAGCTCGCGACGATCTTGCGCGAGGCCAGGCCACGGGCGAAGTGGAAGATCGACGCGCCCTGCATGACGGTGTTGTCCACGTCGAAGAAGGCAGCGCCGGTGGGATCCGGCGGAACGGTGAGCGCCGACTCGACCTCGGCCGCTGCGGCCGACGCCGCGCCCGCGAGGACCGCGGCCGCACCGTCATCACGACGCAGCGGACGCGGGAGGGGCATGCCCTCCACCCTAGTGAGCAGCGGTGGCCCACAGGCCCGCCGTGCGCGCGCCCCAGCACGGCACCGAACAGCGAAGCGCCCCCGGTCCTTGCGGACCGGGGGCGCTCCTCGCGTGCTTACCTGCTGTGGATCAGACCTCGCTGAAGCGACGGCGGCGGACGATGGCCGCACCCGTCAGCAGCATGGCGCCGACCGCGAACAGGATGCCGTACTCGCCACCGGTGTGCGGGAGCGGACCCTGCGGGTTCTCAGGGCTGAACTCCTTGATCGGGGTAGCGGGCTTGTTGGCGTGAACCGCGAGCACCTCGGCGTGGGCCGGGACGAGCGCGATCTGGATGAACTTCTTGCCGTCGGCCAGGACCTTGACGGGCAGGTCAACGCCGGCGAGCTTGCCGTGCAGGATCGGCGGGTCGATGGTCAGGGTCACGCCGGGGACGTCGGCGACGGCGAAGCGGCCGTGAGCCTTGTCGGTGGCGGTGGTGACCTTGCCGTAGTCGACGCTGATGCCAGCGACGTCGTTCACCAGACCGGTGACGGTGGTGAGGGCGCCGTTGACGACCGGCTGCAGCGGAGCGGTCACGTCACCGAGGGTGCCGGTGAGGTGGATGCCCGCCTGGTCGAGGACGAAGTCGAGCGCGTCCGCGACGTGGATGTGAAGGACGGGCTTGGTCGCCACTGCGGCCGCGCTGCCCTTGGTGCCACCGGCGGTCGCGGTTGCGGCCGACTCGAGGCCGTCCACCGTGACCAGGCCGCCGAGGACGTCGATCGAAGCGACCGAGTTCTCGACGTGCGAGGTGACCGAGTTGCCGTTGCGGGTGATCTCGTGCGAGGAGAGCAGCGTGTGCAGCTCCACCGCGTTGAGGCTCTTCGCAGACAGACCGTTGATCAGGTCGGTGAGGCCACCGAGCTGGTTGAGGGTCGACTGCAGCGTGGTGGCGAGCGTCGTGGCCGCAGCCTTCACGGTCGGGGTCACCTTGACGCCGGTGGCCGAGAGCTGGCCGTCAGCGGTGTTGGCGATGTCCACGAGGGTGTTGGTCACGGAGTTGACGGTGGCGCCGACGGTGCCGCTCGCGTTGCTGAGCTGCGTGTCGAGAGCGTCAGTCACCGGGTTGAGAACGTTGTTGACCAGGTCGCCAGCGAGTGACGGGACCGTCACCAGGTTGCCGACCGTGAGGCCGACGAGCTCGCTCTTGCTGGTGGACAGCGTGCCCTTGGTGGTCGCCACCGGCGAGGACACCAGGCTGGTCAGCGTGCCGACGCCGAGCTCGACCGGGAGTCCGGCCGGCTTGGAGACGCTGAGCACCGACGCGTTAGCGGTCGGGCTGGCCAGTGTCGCCTTGGCGGTCTTGTCGAGCAGGCTCGAGACGGCCGGGATGTTGCCCTTGCCGAGGTTCGCCGTAGCAGCGACGTTGGCCAGGTCACTCGTCAGGACGTTGCCGTCGGTGAACGAGATCTTCTGGACGAGCTTGTCGGTCCCGAAAACCGGCGCGAGCGCGCTCGGGATGTTGATCGTGATCTGGATCGAGGCGCCTTGCGCCTTCGCCACCAGGTCGGTCGCTGTCGTCGTCTTGCCGGCTGCGCCTGCGGTGCTCGTCATTGCGACGAGAGTGCCGGTGGCGAGAGCCAGCGTGACGAGGCGCGCCGCGCGAGCCTTCTGTGCCATCCCAGTTCCTCCGAGGTCCCCACGCCGTCGCGCTCTGCGACGGCTCTCCCCTGTGAGCCCCCCACCGGGCCCGCGGTTGTCTTCCTAACGAGTTGTGTCGGCCACGGTTACGGGGGTGGTTGAGGCAAACGGGGGACCTAAATCAGGACACTCGGGACGAAAGCACAGGTGGAGTAGTCATTAGCGGCGATTGGCCTAGTAGTCAGGTCTGCTCAGGCGAGTCGCCGGCAGTCGCACAGCGGGCTACGACGGCCTGGTCACCTGCCGCAGATGGAGTCCGCGTCGGCCGAGCTCGGCCTGATCCGCGGACTGGCGTGCCGCACGAGGGCAGTCGAAGAACGGCGTCCGCGCTGGGCGTCAGAACTGGGCGTCAGAACTGGGCGTCCGCACCAGGCGTCCGCACGACGGGCGGCGCCAGATCGTTGCGGTGAGGGTGAGGTGCGGTTACGGGAGGGTGATCGGGACCGGGATCGGGGTCACCGGGGGCAGCGTCGGCAGCAGGGTGCTGCTCGGCAGCGGCGAGGGCAGGTGGCTGATGATCGTCGTCACCTCGTCGACCACGGAGCTCTTGGTCGGGGAGGGCGTCGGACGAGGGTCCGGCGTACCCGTGCTGCTGGAGCTCGGGTTCGGCTCGGTGGACGGGTCCGTGGACGGCTCCCCAGAGCCGGGCTGCTCGCCCTGCTGGCCGCCGCTGCACGTGCAGGGCTGCGGCTCGGCGGGCGGCACGACCTGCGGACCGGCGGTCGGTGTCGGGACGGGGGTCGGGCGGCAGGCGTCGGTGCACTGGCCGCCGCTGAGCAGGTCGCCTGTGGCGGCATCGACCTGCGCGAGGACGCCGAGCGAGGCTGCCGCGGCGCTGCGTGCGGCGTCGGGCAGGTCGGGCAGGACCTCGTTGAGCCGCTTCTGCTGGGCCACGGTGAACCCGACGAGAGCTTCGAGCGGAGCCGTGTCGTGGCTCTGCTTGTAGGCGGAGGTCAGGTCGTGGCTGCCGGCCAGGGTCTCGGCATCCATGCGCTCGAGGGTGTTCACGATCTTGCTGCTGAGGCTGCCACCGAAGGCGGGCGTCAGGGCGACCGGCGCCACGGACGACTGGCTGGTGACGCCGAGGGACTCGGCGGCCCCGCTGAGCCGCTCGACCTCGGACAGCCGCTCCTTGGCAAAGCGCAGGTGCAGCTCGCCGCGAGCCTGCAGCCCGTGGGTGGTCGAGAGCTGGAGTGCCTCGGTGCCGCGCTTGATGCCGTAGAGCGGGTCTCCGGGGAGGGAGCGGCTGCCGGCCACACCGACTCCGGCGATCGCGACGACGCTCGCCATGGCGCCGGCGGCGACGGCGAAGCGGCGCTGGGCGCGCCAGCCACCGACGAGGCGGTCGAGTCCGGCGAGCTTGGAGGCCGGCCGGGCAGCGCTCGGGGCGGGGGCGACGGCGGCCACAGCCAGCAGCCGCTGCCGCAGGCCGTCACGGAAGTCGGGAGTGGGGCCTAGCGGAAGCGACTGGAGGCTGCGTGCCAGGCCGACCAGCGGCGCGAGGCCGGGGTCGTTCGTGGGGCCGCCACCGTCGAGAAGTCGGGCGAACTCGTCGGCCCGGCGGCGGGAGGGCAGTCCACCTGTGAGGTCCAGGCTCATCGCTCCCACCTCCTCTCCGACGCTTCGGCACGCTCAGACGTGTCCGTTTTGACCGCATGTGCGGTCCCACACCCAGGCAACGAGGGCCGCCGCCGGTCGGTTACGGGTCCGATCGCAGAACCATCAATTCTGACCATGCCACGGACCCCCCCGGTGCCCGCAAGGGAGGTCGGGGTGGTCGGCCGGGTGATCTGCACGGCGCTCACAGGACCATGTCCGCGGGGAGGAGCCGACCCAGCGCGCGCACGGCGCGGTACTGCAGCGCCTTGATCGCGCCCTCGTTCTTGCCCATGGCGAGCGCGGTCTCGGCGACCGACATCCCCTGCAGGAAGCGCAGCACGATGCACTCCTGCTGCTCCGGGTTGAGCTCCTTGACCGCCTCGAGCAGCGTGGCGTTGGTGAGGGAGTCGAGTACGGCGCCCTCGGGGCCCTCCTCCGCCTGGTCCGCGTCGAGCATGTCGGCGGTCGCGACCTCGAGCCGGTAGCGCCCCGACTTGTAGTGGTCGGCGATCAGGTTGCGGGCGATGGTGACGAACCAGGCCCCGACGTCGCGGCCCTGCCAGGTGAAGGAGGAGATCCGGCGCAGCGCCCGCAGGAAGGTCTCGCTGGTCAGGTCCTCGGCCAGCGCCCGGCTGCCCACGCGGTAGTAGATGTAGCGGAAGACCAGGTCGACGTAGCGGTCATACAGCTCGCCGAAGGCGTCTGCCTCCCCCTCCTGGGCCCTGATCACCAGGGCCATGACCACAGCCTGCTCAGCGTCCGGCTCCGCCTGGCGCGGGGCCACGACCGGGACGACGGCCAGCGGGACGGGCTCGGGCGGCGCCGGCTCCAGCGGGATCGTCATGGCCTCGGCGGCGACGACTCCCCTGGCCGTGGGGACGTTGCGGAAGGCGGCGGCCTCGCGCAGGGTCGGCCCACCGAACGGGTCCGAGGCGGTGGCCAAGGCGACCGCGCGGCGAAGGGCCAGCAACCCGGTCGCGTCAGGCCGAACCGAGCCGTGGCTCATGCGACCCCCACCGGTTCGGGGCAGCCGGCCACCGCGCGCGCCTGCTGGCGCGTGACGATGCGGCCCATCGCTGCTCCGTTCGGGGTGGTCATCGCTTCCCCGAGAGCATCGGCACCCGGGGACTGGGGGTTGACGTGGGGGGGGGGGCGGCCCCC
>JAVEEJ010000159.1 GCA_030840515.1 Frankiaceae bacterium
CGACGACGCCCTGCACCTTGATCTTCGCCATCAGATCAGTCCCATCTCAGATCAGCCCAAGCTCGCGGACGGCGCTGCGCTCTTCTTCGAGCTCGGCGACCGAGGCGTCGATCTTCGACCGCGAGAACTCGTCGATCTCCAAGCCCTGAACGATCTCCCACCGACCGCCGCGCGAGACGACCGGGAAGCTCGAGATCAACCCCTCAGGCACGCCGTAGGAGCCGTCGCTGACAATCGCCGCCGACGTCCAGTCGCCCTCGGGCGTGCCGTTCACCCAGTCGTAGACGTGGTCGAGCGCGGCGTTCGCCGCCGAGGCCGCGGACGACTGACCGCGCGCCTCGATGATCGCTGCCCCGCGCTTGGCGACGGTCGGGATGAACGTGTCGCGCAACCAGACCTCGTCACCGACGACCTCGGACACCGGCTTGCCGTTGATCTCGGCCTTGCTCCAGTCGGGGTACTGGGTGGGGCTGTGGTTCCCCCAGATCGTCAGCTTGGTGATGTCGTTCACCGTCGTACCCGTCCGCTTCGCCAGCTGGGAGAGCGCACGGTTGTGGTCCAGGCGCGTCATCGCGGTGAACCGCTCGGTGGGCACGTCCGGGGCGTGCGAGGCGGCGATCAGCGCGTTGGTGTTGGCCGGGTTGCCCACCACCAGGACGCGGATGTCCTCAGCGGCGCCGGCGTTGATCGCCTCGCCCTGCGGCTTGAAGATGCCGCCGTTGGCCGAGAGCAGGTCGCCGCGCTCCATGCCCGCCGTACGCGGACGCGCGCCGACCAGCAGCGCGACGTTGGTTCCGTCGAAAGCTGCCTTGGGGTCGGCCGTGATGTCGATGCCGTCCAGCAGCGGGAACGCGCAGTCGTCGAGCTCCATCGCGGTGCCTTCCGCGGCCTTGAGCGCGGGCTCGATCTCGAGCAGCCGCAGCCGCACCGGCACCTCCGCCCCCAGCAGGTGACCGGCGGCGATCCGGAACAGCAGCGCGTAGCCGATCTGCCCGGCCGCCCCGGTGACGGTGACGTTGACGGTGCTCTGACGCGCCATGGGAACGGCCCTCCTGCGGGGGAATCGCGAGTCGGCGCAAGCCCGCGCCGAGCCGGTGAGGGAGCGTACCGAACCGGCGCGCTCAGCCCGTGCCGGGAGGGAAGGGGACGAGTACGGCGAGCGCGGCGAGCCCACCCGCCATGGCCGCCAGCGCCGCGACGTCGAAGCCCCGGGTGCGCACCACCAGCAGGCCCGCGGCGCGCGGGCTCAGCGCGAGCCGCAACAGTGCGGCAGCGGCGACGGCCCCCGCGATGATGGCGAGCCCCACGCGGGTGTGGTGAGCCCTGATCACGACCAGCCCGGCGGTCAGCGCCACGAGCAGCCAAACGAGGGGCTCCCGGAGCAGATCCGCCGTCGTGGAGCTCGCTCCGCGCGGGGTGGGTGTCGGGTCCGTCATGCCTCGACGCCGGGCCGCGGCTCCGGGGCCGGCTCGCCTGCCAGGACGCTCACGGCGAGGTCAGCCTGGGCGGCCCGAACGAGTACGTGGTCGGTGGTGAAGGCGGCGACGCTGGCGAAGGGGATCCGTGCGGCAGCGAGCCGCCCCGCCACGTCGGCCAGGAACCCCACGACCTCCCACGGCAGCGGACCGGCGAAGGTGACGCGTCTCCAGCCGTGCTCGCTCTCGAGCGGGGCGGTGTCCCCGGAGACCTCCGCCACGGCGGACTCGGCGCAGACCAGGGTCACCTCGTCGTCGTCCTCGACCACGGAGGCGAACCCCTCGGGCCACGTCGCCGGGCGCCAGCCTCGCGGGAACCGGGACACGGCGAGGTGGGTCGGGTCGAGGCGGGGGCCCAAATCGGGCAGCGGCGAGGCCATCGAGGCTCACTGTAGCGATTGACGGGTGTGACCACGGGGTCAGCGGGTAGGGGCCCGATGGACCGTACAAACCCAGCTGAAGGGGGCCAGTGGTGCCCACTCCGCACCTCAGGATCGAAGAGACCGGAGAGGTCTTCGAGCTGGCCCGCGATGTGACGACGGTCGGTCGGGGATCAGGAGTGGACATCCGCCTGCAGGACCCGAGCGTCAGCCGGCTCCACGCCGAACTAGTTCGCCGCGGCCCGTACGTCTACGTCTGCGACCTCGGCCTCTCGAGCAACGGAACCGCCGTGAACGGCCGTCCGATCACCCAGCGGGTTCTCGACGAAGGCGACGTGCTCACCTTCGGCGGCGCCCGGGTGCGCATCGCCGGGCTGCCCGAGACCGGCGACAACGACGACGCGACCCGGTCGCTGCGTCGCAGCGCGGCGCCCGAGCTGACCCGCCGCGAGTCCGAGGTCCTCATCGCACTGTGCCGGCCAGCCTTGGGGCAGGACGCCTTCGTGGCACCGGCGACGGCCCGTGAGATCGCCGACGAGCTCGTGGTCACCGAAGCGGCGGTGAAGCAGCACCTGCTGCGGCTCTACCAGAAGTTCCGCATCCCCGAGGGCACCAACCGTCGCGCGCGCCTGGCGAACGAAGTGCTCTCAGCGGGGATCGTGCGCCCGCTGCCTGATCCCTCGAAGTCCCCCGCGCCGCAGGTCCGCCGCGCCGGCTGAGGAACTGCCGTCTAGTTGCCGAGGCTGCCGATCTTGATGCACGGCCGCGCTCGGCCAGTCCCCACGTGCATCAAGATCACGCTTGGAGCCGGCGGCGGAAGAGCCCGCGGCGGAAGAGCGGGTTAGCTGCAGGCGCCGTCCACCCGCACCGTGTTCGGGATCGGCGGGACGCTTGACGGAACAGGCGCCGGGGCTGGCGAGCCTTGTGCCTCGTACGGCTTGACGGTCTTCGTCGGCATGTCCACCTCGAGGGTGAGGCCTTCGCCGGTGGAGTGCGAGTACCAGGCGATCGCCGTGTAGGCCTTGCCCGGCTTCAGCGCTGACGCGGCCACGTCGAAGTGCCGCTCGTTGCCCATCTCGCCGCCGCACTTGCCGAGCACCTTGCCTGCGCCAACGAGGTAGATGTCGACGTCTGTGGTCCCCACGAAGTACCACTGGGCAAAGACGGTGATGTTGCCCTTCACGCCCTTGGCCGGTTTGTAGATGAAGTCCAGCCGGTTGCAGTCGATGCCCTGCCTGCAGCCGATGACCTTCGCTTCGTCCGGGTCTCCGACGGTGGCCGCGTTCTGCCGGGTCTGGGTGATGCTGATGACCTTCTTGACCTTCTTGCCATCCAGCGTGTCGATCTTGGCCGAGGCCTGAGTCGCGGCGCCGACGAGCACAGCCGTGGCGACGGCGATGAGAGCGCGAACGCGCATGGGTGACCTCCGAGCGGCTGGGAGCCTGCTACGGCAGTTCGACACGGGGGCGGCGGATCCTGCCCCGACCCCTGCGAGTCCGGTCTGGCGAACCATGGTGGTCGCTCACGCCGCACTTGCCGGGCGCTGGCGCTGCGCTCAGCCGGCGAGCGCGCGCTCGGCAGCCTCGACGCAGTTGCGGAACAGCATCGCGATGGTGGTCGGCCCAACGCCGCCCACCCGGGGGGTGATGGCGCCCGCGACCTCCTCGCAGGCCTCATCGACGTCCGGAAGCAGCCGCTTCCCCTCGTAGCGCACGCCCGCGCCGATCACGGTGGCCCCGGGGCGGATGTGCTCGGGGCGGATCATTCCGGGCACCCCCGCGGCGGCGATGACGATGTCGGCCCGCTTCACGTGCTCGGCCCAGTCAGGCACTCCCGTGTGCACCAGGGTCACGGCCGCGTTCGCGGTGGGTCGCTTCTGGGAGAGCAGGATCGACAGTGGCCGACCGATCGTGAAGCCCCGCCCGACGATGCAGACCGAGCGCCCGGCGGTCGGGATCTCGTAGTGGGCGAGGATCGCCTCGATGCCGGCGGGCGTGCACGGCTTGGGCCCCGGCATGTCCAACGCCAACCGGCCCATGTTCATCGGGTGCGCGGCGTCGGCGTCCTTATCAGGCTCGATCTCGTAGAGCGCCTTCTCGTAGTCCAGGTGACCCGGGATCGGGTACTGCAGCAGGATCGCGTCGACGTCGGCGGCGCCGTTGAAGCGGCGGATCGTGCTGACCAGGTCCTGTTGTGTCGCGGAGGCGGGCAGGTGCTCGTGGTGCCCGGAGTTGAAGCCGAGTTCCGCGGCCTTGGCCTGCTTCATGGCGACGTAGCGCGCGCTCGGCTCGTCATCTCCCACGATGATCGTGGCAAGTCCCGGCGGGTGCCCGGCGTCACGCAGCTTGGCGATGCGCGGTGCGAGGTCGGCGAAGACGGCGTCGGCCACCGGCCCTCCGTGCAGCAGGCGTGCGGTCATCTGGGGCAGTCCTCGTCGTCGTGGGTCTCATTGGAAGACGTGAGTGTCAGTGGAAGACGTGAGTGTCAGTGGAAGAAGTGTCGCGTCCCGGTGAAGTAGAGCGTCATGCCGGCAGCGGCGGCCGCGGCGACGACCTCCTCGTCGCGCACGGAGCCTCCCGGCTCCACCACCGCGCGCACACCGGCGTCCACCAGCACCTGAAGGCCGTCGGCGAAGGGGAAGAACGCATCCGAGGCGGCGACTGCGCCCTTGGCGCGGTCACCGGCGCGTGCCACGGCGAGCCGTGCCGCGTCGACCCGGTTGACCTGACCCATCCCGACGCCGACAGTGGCGCCGTCCGCCGCGAGCAGGATCGCGTTCGACTTCACGGCCCGGCAGGCCCGCCAGGCGAACTCGAGGTCGGCCAGCAGCGCCTCGTCCGCCTCGCCCGCCTGCAACGTCCAGGCGCTCGGGTCGTCCCCGGGCGCGCTGATCGCGTCGGAGTCCTGCAGCAGCAACCCCCCGCAGATGCCGCGCAGCTCGAGGCCGGCGCCGGAGTGGCCGGTGGTCTCGAGGACCCGGATCGAGGGCTTGCGCGCCAGGATCTCCACCGCTCCGTCCTCGAAGGCGGGAGCCACGATCACCTCAGTGAAGATCTCGGCGACCTGCTCGGCCATCGCCACCGACACCGGCCGGTTC
>JAVEEJ010000020.1 GCA_030840515.1 Frankiaceae bacterium
CGTTCAACCAGCTCGACAAGATGGCCGTCGGCGACCCGGTGATCATCTCGACCAAGCAGGGGACGTTCCAGTACGACGTCACCGAGCTCAAGGTCATCAAGCCGAGCCAGGTCGAGGTCCTCGACAACACCCAGGACAACCGTCTCACCCTCACGACCTGCAATCCGCGGTACAGCGCAACGCAGCGGCTGGTCCTCACTGCTGCCCTCAAGGGCCCGGCCGCCGCGCCACAACCTGCGCCGTCGAAGCGCATCGCCATCCAGCACGACGAGGGCCTCTCGGGTGATCCGACCGCCCGCACCCCCGCGCTCCTCTGGGGCTCGGCCGCCGGCCTGGTGTGGCTCGCGGCCTATCTGGTCGGACGCCGCTGGCGGAAGTGGCCCGCCTACTTCATCGGCGCCCCGTTCTTCTTCGTGCTGCTCTTCGTCTTCTTCGAGAACTTCGCCCGTCTCCTGCCCGCCAACTACTAGGCGGCGCAGCCTCAGATCTGGGTGAGGCGGTGCAGCAGGGGGACGTCCTGCATGCGGTCGCTGAACCAACCGGACAGCCAGGTCACGTTGCTGGTGAGGAGCAGGAACCCGAAGGCGGCCAGCAGCAGCCCTGAGGTCAGGTTGAAGGCGCGGAAGTGCCGCTTCACGAACGCGAACACGCGCGTGAGGCGCCCGAGGGCGAGGCCGGCGGCGATGAACGGCACACCCAGACCGAGTGAGTAGGCGACGAGCATCCCCATGCCGCGCGCGAGCGTGCCGGACGCGGCCGCGAGCGGGAGCACGGCGGCCAGGATCGGACCGATGCACGGCGTCCAGCCGAACGCAAAGGCCATCCCCATCGCAGGTGGGGCGAACACGCCGAGCCGCGACGGCGACACGTGCAGGCGCCGTTCCTGCTGCAGGAGCCGGGGCGAGACCACCCCGGCGATCAGCAGTCCCATGGCGATGGTGATGACGCCCGCCACCTGGTTCAACCCGCGTTGGTGGTCCAGGAGCGTCTGCCCGACGGCACTGGCGCTGGCGAAGAGAAAGGTGAAGACGAGCGTGAATCCGGCGACGAAGAGCAGGGTGGCGCGCAGGACGCGACGGCGGTCGTCCGCGGTGGGCTCGACCAGCTCGCCCGCGCTGACCCCGGACATCAGCGACAGGTAGCCCGGCACGAGCGGGAGCACGCACGGCGAGAGGAACGACAGCATCCCGCCCCCGAAGGCGACGACGAAGCCGAGGGGCGAGGTGCGGACGAGCTCGCCCGCATCGGCCAGCAGCACGCCGTCCTACTCGCCCTTGAAGTGGGGACGGCGCCGTTCCTTGAACGCGACCATCCCCTCACGCAGGTCCGCGCTCCCCCACGCCTTGGCGATGGCCGCGTCGACGAGCGCGTCGGGTTCGGGCTCGGGCCCGAAGCGGTTCAGCGCCAGCTTGTGGCCTGCGAGGGTGAGTGGCGCGAGCAGGGCGATCTGGTCGGCCCACGAAAGCGCGTCCTCGAGACGGCCGCTCCGTTGGGCCAGCCCCAGGCGCACCGCCGCGTCGCCGTCGACCTCTTCGGCCGCCAGCAGCATGGCGCGCGCTGTCCCCTCACCCGCCACCCGCTGGACGCGGCGCACCGTCCAGTGGTCAACCATGAGCCCGAGCTTGGCCGCGGGGATGCCGAATCTGGCGTCGGGAGCGGCGACGCGCAGGTCGCACGCTGCGGCCAGCTGCATCCCGGCGCCGAGGGCGAACCCCTCCACGGCCGCGATGGTGGGGATCGGGGCATCGGCGAGAGCCAGGAGGAAGGTCCGCAGGGCGATGCGGAACCGGTCGTCCTCCACGCCACCGAGGTCGGCGCCGGCGCAGAAATGGCCGCCGGCACCGGTGAGCACCAGCACGCGTGCATCCGCGCCCAGCGCGTCCCGGAGTCCGTCGAGCAACGCGTCGCACATGTCGGCGTTGACGGCGTTGCGGCGCTCGGGCCGGTCGATGGTCAGGAGCGCCACCGCCCCGCGACGTGCCGCCCGGATCACGATGTCACTTGCTCCGCTCGCGGCTTCGCTCGCGTCTCAGTCGATGACGGCGATGGTGTCGCCCTCTTGGACCTGGTCCTCGGGCTTGACCTTGACGTCCGTGACAGTGCCGGCGACCGGCGCCTCGACGGGGATCTCCATCTTCATCGACTCGAGGATGGCCAGCGTGTCGCCCTCGGCCACCGTCTGGCCGACTTCGACGTGCACCTGCCACACGTTGGCGGTGATCTCCGCTTTGACTTCGGTCATCGCGGGCACACTATCGGCATGCTCCTCTACATCCTCCTGCTCATCCTCAGTGGTCTGATCGTCGGCGCCCTCGGCCGGTTGGCGATTCCCGGGCCCAACCCCATGAGCATCGGGATGACCATCCTGGTCGGGCTGGGCGGCTCGATCATCGGCGGGCTCATCGGCCGCGTGCTGTTCCACAGCAACGGTGGGCTCATCCTGGCCGTGCTCGCTGCTGCAGGCATCGTCTATCTGATGCAGCGCAACCAGCACCGCTCTGCGGTGTAGCCCGGCCCAAATCTGACGACCCATCAGACGCGCTCCTAGACTCGGGGTGTGCGAGGGATCCTCAGCGCTGCTGCCTACCTGCCCCAGGGCAGGCTCGACCGTTCGTCGATCCGCGGCATCGCGGGCAGCGGCGGCGGCAAGGGCACCCGGTCCGTCGCGTCGTACGACGAGGACACCACGACCATGGGGGTGGAGGCGGCCCGCTTGAGCCTGCGCGCGACCGACGCCCGCCCCGACGCGCTGTGGCTCAGCACCGTCGCGCCGGCCTACCTCGACAAGACCAACGCCACTGCGGTGCACGCCGCGCTGCGGCTCGACCACGACGTCCCCGCGATCGACTTCGGCGGCGCGGTGCGGTCGGCCACCGGCGCGCTCATGGCCGCCCTCGGCGGCGGCGGCACCACGCTGGTGGTGTCGTCCGACGTCCGCACCGGCCTGCCCGGCAGCGCCGACGAGACGGCGGGAGGCGACGCCGCGGCCGCCTTGCTCGTGGGCACCGACGAAGCGGGACCGCTGCTGGCCGAGTACCTGGGTGGAGCCAGCGCGACCGAGGAGTTCCTCGACCGCTGGCGCACTCCTGGCGACGTGCGCTCGAAGCAGTGGGAAGAGCGGTTCGGCGAGACCAAGTACGTGGCCCTCGGCGAGCAGGCGTGGCGCGAGGCGCTGAAGCGGGCCGGCGTCGAGGCGGGCACGGTCACGACCGTGGTCGTCACCAGCACCCACGCCCGGGCCGCGTCATCGCTCGGCCGGCGGTTGGGTGTGGCCAAGGAAGCGCTGGCCGACGACCTGGGTGCGAGCATCGGCAACCCCGGCGCGGCCCAGGCCGGCGTGCTGCTCACCCGCGCGTTGGAGAACGCCGAGCCGGGGCAGATCATCGCCCTCGTCGTGCTCGCCGACGGCGCCGACGTGCTGCTGTTCCGCACGACCGAGGCGATCGGCTCG
>JAVEEJ010000175.1 GCA_030840515.1 Frankiaceae bacterium
AGATTGGGTCATTTGACCCATCGGCCACGGGGCTGGTCAGCCGCCCCACACCCTCGATCTCGAGCTCGACCGTGTCGCCGGTGCCGAGCCACGGGTAGGCCTCGCCACCGTGGGTGAGGGCCAGCTCCAGGATGCAGCCCGTCCCGCACGTGCCGGACCCGAAGAGGTCACCGGCCCGCACCACGCTGGACTCGGCCGCGTAGGCCGTCATCTCGGCCACGCTCCAGTGGCACTCGGCCAGGTCGGCCTCGCTGTACTGACGGCCGTTGACCCAGGCCCGCATGGCGCCCGCCGTCGGGTCGAGCTCGTCGGCCGTCACCAGCACGGGCCCGAGGGACGTGGCGAAGTCCTTGCCCTTGGCCGGCCCGAGGGACAGCGCCATCTCCTCTCGCTGCACGTCGCGGGCCGACCAGTCGTTCATCACCGTGAAGCCGACCACCGCCCGCGCCGCCGCGTCGAGGTCGGCGCCCACCACGTCCTCGCCGACGACCCACGCCAGCTCCAGCTCGAAGTCGAGCTGCTGTGTCCGGGCCGGGGGACGGACCGCCGCGCCGGGACCGAGAAGCACGGCCGGGTTGGAGAAGTAGAAGACGGGCCGGCGATACCAGGCCGGGTCCATCTCCAACCCCCGTCCCGCCCGCGCCGTCGCCACGTGCCGCTCGAAGGCGTAGAAGTCGCGCACCGCACCGGGCGGATCGACCGGCGCCAGCAGCGTCAGCTCGGCCGCCGCCACCGGGTCGCCCGCATCCGGCGCGACCCAACCCGGCTCCTGCGTGGCGCGCAGGGCCACGTCGGTGACGCTCCCGATGACGGGATGCACGAGCCCGTCCCCGTCGAGCCGACCGACGGCCGGCCCCGCGTCCGCCTGGTAGCGGACGAGCTGCAAGTCCTACGGGGCGATCTCGGCGGCCGACGCGCGCTCGATCACGCGGTCGATGAAGCCGTAGTCCTTGGCCTCCTCGGCCGTGAACCAGCGGTCGCGGTCGGAGTCGGCCTCGATGCGCTCGATCGGCTGGCCGGTGTGGAAGGCGATGCGCTCGGCCATCATCCGCTTGAGGTAGATGATCTGCTCGGCCTGGATGGCGATGTCGGCCGCCTGGCCCTGCATCTGCCCCGACGGCTGGTGCATGAGGATGCGGCTGTGGGGCAGCGCGTAGCGCTTGCCCGGCTCACCAGCGCACAACAGGAACTGGCCCATCGACGCGGCCAGGCCCACACAGATGGTGGCCACGTCGCAGCTCACGTACTGCATGGTGTCGTAGATGGCGAGGCCGGCGGTGACCGAGCCGCCCGGCGAGTTGATGTAGAGCGCGATGTCACGCTCGGCGTCGTCGGCCGCCAGCAGCAGGAGCTGAGCGCAGATGAGGTTGGCCTGGGTGTCGTCCACCGGTGTGCCAAGGAAGACGATGCGTTCGCGCAGCAGCCGCTGGTAGATGTCGCTGGCGCGATCTCCGGCGATGAACTGGTCCATGGCGGCCGGAAGGGGCTGGTTCGGCATGGGTCGAGGGTAGCCTGACGCCCGCTTCTACCGAGCCAGGGCCCGTGGTGGAATTGGTATACACGCATGGTTTAGGTCCATGTGCTTCGGCATGAGAGTTCGAGTCTCTCCGGGCCCACCGGAGCCCTCACGGTTCTGATCACGACCGGCCGACGCCGAGGGCTACAAGGTCCACCCGCGCCGGCCGGGCCGGGTCAGGAACCACTGGGCCGAGAGCAGTGCGATGGCGGTCACGAACCCGAGGATGCTGAGCACGTAGAACACCGAGCTGATCCGGTCGGACTGCGTGCTGCCTGTGGGCGGGGCACCTGGATCCTGGGGCGCGACGGACGGCGGCGGCAGCAGCGTGTGGGTGGTCGTCGTCCCCGCGGTGGTGCTGGTCGTGCCGCGCGGCGCGGTGGTGGAGGCGCGGGCGCGGGTGGTGACCGGTGCCGTCACCGCCGTCGTCTCGGGCGGTGGCTCGGTGTCCGGGGGCGCAGTGGTCGTGATGATGATGGGCCGAGTCGTCGTCGGGGCCCGCGTCGTGGTCGAACCGATCTGGGCCGCGGCCGGGCCAGCCCACGCGACCAGGGTCACCCACACCACCAACACACCGGCGATGCGGGTCACGCAGGACCCAACCGCGCCGCCAGCAGGTCCGCCATCGACCAGCTCGGCTTGATGCGAGCCACCAGGCCCGTCTGCACCATGAGCACGCGGCCCACCATGATCAGCTCGTCCGGGAGCTTCACGACGGGGTCCTCGCGCGCCGCGGCCATGAGCTTCGACCACGCGGCCTCACGGTTCTCGTCCACCTCGCTGGAATCGAACAAGCTCACCCACGCCACCAACGAGCTCACGTCGCCGGAGCGCGTCCGGAACCCCAGGGCATCGAGGGCCTGGCCCGCCATGGCGGGATCCTGCTCGAGACCGGAGCGGTAGAGGTCGCGCAGGCCATGGCGGGTCGCCTCGCTGATCGCGGCGCAGGCGCCGAAGTCGACGAAGCCCAACTTGGGCCCGGGCTGGAGCAGGAAGTTGCCGGGATGGGGATCGGCGTGCAGGAAGCCGTCGACGAGGATCTGCTTCAGGTAGGAGTCGACGAGCAGCCGGGCCGCTTCCTCGGCCGTCTCGTGGTCGGCCTCGCGCAGGGCGCGGCCCAGGTTCTCGCCCTCGACCCAGTCCATGACGAGCACCCGTCCACGTGACAGGTCCCGATGCAGGCCCGGCACCTCGATGGAGGGCTCGTCGGCGAAGTTGGCTGCGAAGCGCTCGAGGTTGGCGGCCTCGTTGACGTAGTCGAGCTCCTCGAGCACGACCCGGCGCAGCGCGCCGGAGATGGTGCGGAGGTCGACGCCCGCTAGGAAACGGTCGGCCAGCCGCAAGATGCGGACGGTGTCCTTCATCTCCTCCGGCACGATCTCGGCCACGTGCGGGTACTGCACCTTCACCGCGACGGCGCGGCCGTCGTGGCGAACAGCGCGGTGCACCTGGGCGAGGGACGCGGCCGACGCCGAGTCGGCGTCGAACGACGCGAACAGCTCCTCCACCGGACCCACGTCCTCCTCGATGACGCGTCGCACGACGGAAGCGGGCGCGGGCGGGACGCGGTCCTGCAACTTGGACAGCTCGGTGACGTAGGCCTCGGGCAGGAGGTCGGGGCGGGCCGACACGAACTGCCCGAGCTTGAGAAAGCCGCCGCGGAGGTGCACGGCCGCGCGGTAGAGGTCGCGCGCACCCCGGCGGTGGCACGCTTCGATGTACCGGGCCCGCACCGCCTTGGGCGGAGCGCCGACGGGGAGCTTCAAACGGCCGTACCGACCACCGACCTTGGCCGCGGTGCCGTAGATCTCCAGGCGCCGCGACAGTCGCGACCCCGGCAGCTCCCATTCCTCGGACATCACGCAAACCCTAGGGCGGCTACGGTCCCGGGCCGATGCCGGAGTGGCCCGACCAACACGTCGTCGAGCTCGGTGAGGGCGTGGCCGCCGTCCTGCAGGGAGGCGGCGAGGCGGGGGTGTCCAACGCCGGTCTCGTCCTCGAAGGCCGCCGCGCCCTCGTCGTCGACACCATGATGTTCCCGGAGATGGCCCAGGGCCTGGTCGACGAGCTCGCCCACCGAGGCGCAGCGGCCGAGGTCGTGCTGAACACCCACCATCATGTGGACCACATCGGTGGCAACGAGCTGTTCGCTGACGCCCGCCTCGTCGCCCACCCGCGCACGGTCGACACCGTGCATGCGTCCGGCCATCCAGTCGCCGTCTACGACGGCTTCATGACCGCCTTCCGCGGCCGCTTCGACGACCTCCACGTGGTGGCGCCCGAGCCCATCCCTCCCGGGCTCGATCTGCCACTCGG